>SKGJ01000273.1 GCA_007117525.1 Alkalimonas sp. | reverse complement strand
CAATACTTCGACAGCCTGAATGATGTTTTCAACTTCGTACACTGCTCTGACCGGATCCATAATACGGAAGTACAGCACCCCATTGATGGTTACCGTCACGTTGTCTTTGGTGATCACACTTTGGCCAGGGAAATCCAGTACGGCTTCACGCAAATCAATGCGGGGTGTTTCAACGAATTTCAGGTTACGCAGCATGATAATAGGACGCGGCTTTTCAATAAAAGGCACGGTAATCTGGATGCCGGATTGCAAGGTACGGTTGTAGGTGCCCAGACGCTCAATCACCATGCACTCGCTGTTACGCACGATAAAGATGTTGTTGAGGATTAAAATGATGGCAAAACCTGCCACCCCGAGTAATAAAATTAACGCTAAGTCCATTGCAAACTCCTTGTAGTGATTATGATTTAATCTTGAGGTGCTACCAGTAAAGTAATGCCATCAATACGGCAGACTTTGACTTCCTGACCAGCCCGAAGCCAACTGGTGTCCTCACTGGCTGTCTCTGCTTTTACCGGGTAAAAACTGCCACTCATCTTCGCGACCAGCTTGTCGCCATGTAGCTCTAACACCACGCTTTGCTTGTAACCTGGTTCTGCCATATTGACAGCCTTGGAAGTACCCAAACCCTTTTTACGCAGCCAGAGCGATAGTGGTAAAAACATCAGGCAGCCAAAAGCAAATACAAACAGCGACTGGGTAAAGCTCAGAGCAAATAGCCAGCTGCTGATAGCGGCAGAAAAGGCACCCATCGAAATGGCTAAAATGACGAAGGTGCCTGTCATTAGTTCTACCATGCCAAATGCGATGGCAATAATAAGCCAGACCAATGCCAACATCTTGACTTCCTTAAATTGAAACTTGGTTCACACTACTATACTAAGTTTTGACGCTAAGCCCTACTGTCTTTTTGTAACAGGGTTTAGCAAACCTGTACTTGGCTGGACAAAACAGCAGCAGTCTGTCGCTAAATTCAACGGTTGTACGCTAAAAAGTGATACTGTTGCTGTTTTGATACGTAGCTGTCAGCGAACTTGTTCAGGAGTCTTTATGCAAAATTTTACCTTTCATAATCCAACTCGCATTGTGTTTGGCGAGCAACAGATCGCCGGGCTGGCAGCGCTAATCCCAGATGGAGCCAGGGTATTGCTGACCTATGGCGGTGGTTCCATCAAAAAAAATGGCGTCTACGATCAGGTGGTCGCCGCTCTGGACGGCAAAGTTTGGTTTGAATTTGCCGGCATCGAGCCGAATCCGTCTTTTGATACGCTGTTACAAGCCAGGGATCTGCTTAAGAGTGAGCAGCTGGATTTTATTTTGGCGGTTGGTGGTGGTAGTGTCATTGATGGCAGCAAGTTTATTGCCGCTGCGGCTTGTTATCAGGGTGATGCCTGGGATCTGCTTTGTGGTAAAGCCAAAGTCAATGCAGCCATTCCTTTGGGGTGCGTATTAACCCTGCCAGCAACTGGCTCTGAGAGCAATGGCAATTCAGTAGTCACCCGTTACAGCACCCAGGAGAAAATGGCCTTTTCCAGCCCACTGGTGTATCCACAATTTGCCATCTTAGATCCGACTACCACCTTTAGTCTGCCGCCCCGCCAGGTCGCTAATGGTGTGGTCGATGCCTTTGTCCATGTGATGGAGCAGTACCTGACCTACCCGGTGAATGCACCAGTGCAGGACCGTTTTGCCGAAGGCTTGCTGCAAACTTTGATTGAGCAAGGACCGCAGGCGCTGCAACAGCCACAAGACTATGGGGTGCGTGCTAATGTGATGTGGGCAGCAACCATGGCGCTGAATGGCTTGATTGGAGTAGGTGTGCCGCAGGATTGGGCCACCCATATGATAGGCCATGAAATCACCGCTTTGCATGGCCTGGATCATGCGCAAACCCTGGCCATTGTGCTGCCTGCCTTAATGCAGCAACAGCGCCAGCAAAAGCGGGATAAGCTGCTGCAATACGGCAAGCGGGTTTGGCAGCTGGCCCATCAGGATGAAGAACGTTTGATTGATGAAGCCATTAGCCATACCCGTGCCTTCTTCGAACAAATGGGCGTGCCGACCCGGTTAGCCGATTATGGCATCGACGCCAGTGCCATTGAGCCCATGGTAGAGCGTCTGGTGCAGCACAATATGGTGAAACTGGGGGAGCATGGCGATATTACGCCGGAGGTATCCCAGCGTATTTTGCAGCAGGCGCTTTAGCAATCAACAAGTTCTGGACATCCAGAGCGCTGATTTGTTCTAATACCGGCCATTGTCGTTTTAAGGAATACCATTATGTCCAAAATCGGAGTCTTTGGCGCCAACGGCCGGATGGGGCGTGCTTTGGTGCAGGTTTGTCAGCAGCAGCAGTTGGAACTGGCAGCGGCTACGGTTCGGGCAGGATCCAACTGGGTGGGGCAGGATGCCGGTGAACTAGCGGGTTGTGGACGCCTCGGTTTACCGCTGGTGGCTACTTCTGCCGAAGCGGTGCAAAGTGCCGATGTCTGGGTGGACTTTACCATGCCCGAGCCGATGCTGGCGCATCTGGATTTGGCGGTAGCCGCCAAAAAAGCCATGGTGATTGGTGTGACCGGCCTGACTGATGCCCAGTACCAGCGGGTGCAGCAAGCCAGTTCACAGATCCCCATTGTCTGGGCACCCAATATGAGCGTGGGAGTCAATTTATTGCTGCATCTGGTGCAAACCGCCGCCAAAGTGATGGGGCAGACCGCCGATATCGAGATTATCGAAGCGCATCACCGTTTTAAAAAGGATGCACCCTCGGGTACGGCGATGGCCATTGGTGCCAGCATTGCCAAGACTTTAGGTCGTGATTTGGCCGACTGCGCTGTCTATGGCCGCGAAGGCATGACTGGCGAGCGTGAGCAAGCGACCATTGGCT
>SKGJ01000256.1 GCA_007117525.1 Alkalimonas sp. | reverse complement strand
ATGGTGCGCTCTAAGTTCATGCCAACTATGTTGATAAACTCATTGATGTCGGTGCCACGAAAATTGGGCGAGAACAACACCTCGTCGTTGCTGTGCACGGAAAAGCTGAGTGCTGCTGCCAAACCAAATACGGCAACTTTGCGGCCAAACCGCGCGAAAAGAGACCCTGACTGCATCTTGACTATCACCATCTGCTGAATCGTTATTATTGGGACAGGTTGAACTGAATGTCGATCAGCTCCCCATCCCGTTCTATGCGCACCGAAGCATCTGTTGCTTCACGTAGTTGCCCTAAAACCTGATTGGCTTGTTGCAGGTCAGTCAACGGAATACCGTTGATTTCGACCGCCAGATCATTGGGTCGAAAGCCGAGCCGCTGAAATAAACCAGGATCCCGGCCCGGCATTAACCGAAAGCCTCGTAGTTGACCATCTGGCTGATGGGGCGTCACCCGAATAAAATCGAAGAAGCGCGTCGGCTCCGCCAGAATGGCTTCCCGCTGTGCCGCCAGCTCCGCTTGCTCCAGCTCAGGCGCTTCCGCCAGTGGGCTTTGCATCATCGGCTCTTCATCTTGACGCCCTAAGCCGACATTGGCTTCCGCAATGCGGGTAAACTCCACCCCATCAAGCATCAGAGTTTCGAAACGACCGGCCACCTGAAGCAGCACCCGATCTGGAAACACCTGATGCAGGCTGGCATTGGTGCCTTCAATGTCGTCACCCACCCGGTACGCCAGTTCAGTGCCACGGCTTTCAATCACCGCACTGCCACTATCCGGTGTACTGCCAGCCACCAGGCCGGTCAATTTGACGTTGAGGCGGGTTTTGGGCGCCTCAGTCACCACCGGTTCAGGTCGACGCTCGGGCACTGCGTCAACTTTGCCAAATAAAGAAAAGCTCAATAAACGTTGCAAGTCGGTACTGCTGCGACTGCTGCCAGTCTGAACAGCAGCTGTCGCTTGCCAGGGATCGGTTTCAGGCTGTGGCAACAATAGCCAGCTAAGACGGGCCAACAGGTACCCCAACAGCAGAATCAACAAGGCAGCCAGCACCCGGCTGAGCTGCTTTTGCGGCAAATGCCGGGCAAATTGATTCAATTGTAACGAAAGGGACTGCCAATTCATCGGTCAAATTCTTATAATAGGAGACAGCTCATCTTACTGAGTTGTCGTACAGACAACAAGGGGCGCGAAAAACTTTCACACCCCGTTAACCGCAATCCGGTTGATTCTGACCTACTGTATAACAGAAGTTGAGCAACAACCAGAGGATTATGATGAACAGCAGCCAAAGTCAAACAACGCCCTCTGTCCGACTGGATAAATGGCTCTGGGCCTGTCGTTTTTACAAAACACGCACCCTGGCCAAAAGCATGATCGATGGCGGTAAAGTTCACTACAACGGTCAGCGCTGCAAAGCCAGTAAGCTGGTTGAGGTCGGTGCCACCATCAAACTGGCACAAGGGTTCGATGAAAAAACAGTCCAGGTGCTGGCTCTGGCCGAAAAACGCCTGTCGGCACCTCTGGCTCAGGCCCTGTATCAGGAAACCGAGCAAAGCCTGGCTTTGCGGCAAGAGCGCGCCGAGTTGCGCAAAACCAATTCCTTGTTTGCGCCTCACCCGGAAACCAAACCCGATAAAAAGATGCGGCGGCAACTGCTGCTGATCAAATCCCAGCAATGAGAGACGCTATGAGTTCCGATACTTTATTTCGCTTTTTATTTCAGCAGCGTAATGTGCGCGGAGAAATCGTCGATCTGGCCAGCAGTTTGCAACAGATGCTGCAGAACCACGATTACCCCTACCCGGTAAAACAATTGCTGGCGGAACTGGTTGCCGCCACCAGTCTGCTGACAGCCACACTAAAGTTTGAAGGGGAGATTTCTGTTCAGCTGCAAGGCGATGGCCCCATCCGTTATGCCACAGTCAATGGCAGCGATCAGCAGGTGTTTCGCGGTGTGGTTAGGCTGCAGTCTGAAGTCCGAGGAGAGGGCTTAAAAGCCCTGGTCGGTGACGGCTATATGCTGGTCACCATTACACCAAAGCAGGGTGAACGTTATCAGGGCATTATTCCGCTCACAGGCGACAGCTTAAAAGAAACCCTGGAAGCCTACTTTGCTCAATCCGAGCAGCTGCCGACCCGGGTCTACCTGTTTAGCGATGTTCAGTCCGAGCAAGCCAAAGCCGCCGGTATGTTGCTGCAGGTGTTGCCGGTGGAACAGCAAAAATCACGGCAGGATTTCGATGAGCTGGTGATACTGGCCGATACCATCACGGCCAAAGAGCTGCTTGAGCTACCTGCCGCAGAAGTGGTGCACCGACTGTTCCATCAAGAACAGGTGGAAGCCTTCCCACTGCAGCCGGTGCGCTTTGAATGCGGCTGTTCCCGACAAAAGTGCGAGTCGGCCATTCTGAACCTGGGGGCCGCGGCCATTGCAGAACACCAGAGCGAGGGCAAGCTGGATATTCGCTGTGAATACTGTCAAACCAATTACCACTTTGATAGCGCAGACCTTGGCGCTTTGCTGCAATCACTGCAACAGTCGCAGGATTGATCGCAGCACTATGCTTTTGGCGTTTTGGCTTTCAGTGGCAGATAGACCCGAGCTACCAGGCCACCGTGGGCGTGATTGTGCAGGGTGATCTGGCCATGATGCATATCGATAATTTTCTTGATGATGGCCAGCCCTAGGCCGGAACCACCCGAGCCCCGGGCACTATCGCCCTGGGTGAAGGGCTCGAACATGCTTTGCATTTTCGCTTCCGGAATCCCCGGCCCATGATCCCGCACTTGCAGGTAAACCATGCGTCGGCCCCGCTCAAAGCCGGTGCTGATTTCAATATCGCCCGAGCTGTAGCGTAGCGCATTTTCCAGCAGGTTATTGAGCACCCGCTTCATCGCAATGCGGCGCAAAGGGACCTTCGGCAAGTCGGCGGCAAGCTCATGCAGCAGCTGCCGCTGTTGCAGGTGTTCAGATTCCAGCAGCTCTTCAATCAGATCATTGAGGCAAACCGCTTGCAAAGGCTCATCTTTGTGGTGGCGGATAAAATCCATAAACTGATCGATGATGGCATTCATGTCGTCGATGTCGTTGATGATGCCATCCCGGATCCAGGCATCTTGTTCTGGCAACATCTCACTGGCCAATCGGATTCGGGTCAAAGGTGTACGCAAATCATGCGATACCCCAGCCATCAACAAGGCCCGGTCTTGCTCCAGGTGCTTGATGCCGGTGGCCATCTGATTAAAGGCCCGGGTCACGGAGCGAATTTCGCTGGAGCCTTTTTCAGCCAGTGGCTCCGGGATTTCGCCGCGGCCAACTTTTAAGGCCGCTTGCTGCAGACTTTTTAATGGCCGGTTCAAAGTGCGGGCAAACCACCAGCCCCCAGCGACGCTGAGCACCCCTATCATCAATAAATAAAAGGTCAATAAGGAAAAACTGCTTTCATCCAGCCCTGCTAACGGCACTCGGATCCAAAAATCCGGTGCTTGCGGTGCCCGAATCCAGAATGCCAGCTGTTGGCCCTGTTCGATGCGCACTTCCGCCGGTCCACCCAGCTCCTCCGACATGGCGCTCGACATAAACTGATAGAAACGCGCTTGCTGCAAGCCATGCTGCAGCGCCAGGGCTTCGGGGTAAACTTCAATGTCGGTCGCATCCTGAAAGCGCTGCGCCATGGCCTCTGTCAGCAACGGCTGGTCCTGATCGTGATCAATAAAAACCACTTTGATTTGCTTGGCAATCAGGTGGTTGATTTGCTGCGCGGTCGGTTTTATCACATGAAAGGCTACAGTGACATAGGACACCAGCTGGTTGATCAGCAGCAAAGAGCCCAGCAACAACACCGTCTGACCAAAGGCACTGCGCGGCAACAGTCTCATGAACGAACCGCACCGTCCGGCACAAAGACATAACCTAAGCCCCACACCGTTTGAATGTAGCGTGGGTGAGCCGGATCATCCTCCAGCATCCGGCGCAGACGGGAGACCTGTACATCGATGCTGCGCTCCATCGCAGAGTAATCCCTACCACGGGCTTGATTCATCAGCTTATCCCGGGATAACGGCTCACGCGGATGACTGACCAGCACTTTCAGTACCGCAAACTCACCGCTGGTCAAGGGCAATACCTCCTCCCCTTTGCGCATTTCACGGGTGGCCAGATTAAAATGAAAAGGCCCAAAGGTGACAATGGTTTCTTCCTGCGCCGGTGCACCGGGTAATTCTTTGCTTTTACGCCGGAGCACAGCGCGAATACGGGCTAACAACTCACGCGGATTAAAGGGTTTAGGCAGGTAGTCGTCGGCCCCCATTTCAAGCCCAATGATGCGATCCACTTCATCGCCTTTCGCCGTCAACATAATGATAGGAATTTGATTTTCTTGCTGGCGCAACTTGCGGCAGATGCTCAAACCATCTTCACCTGGCAGCATCAAATCCAACACCATCAGATGGAAATGCTCACGCTCCATCAAACGTTGCATTTGCTCAAAGTCGGCCACCGCCCGAACCATAAAACCTTGCTCAACCAAATAGCGTTCCAGCAAAGCGCGCAAGCGTACATCATCATCAACAACCAGAATTTTGGTGGTTTCCGTGGTCATAATCAGCCATCCCAACACTCTTTTTATGCCACTATAAACCAAAACAAACCCGGAGATGCACTCCGGGTTTGAAAACAGTGTTACAAAGTTTATCCAAGCGTCATTCTTGCTGCCGCATTTGCTCGAACTCCGCGCGCGATATCCGCTTCATCGGTGGATTCACCCATTGGATTTTATTGCTCATGGCACTGTTACGGTTTGCAGCCTCAATTCGCTGAATCTGCTCATAATCTTTAATCCAGACGTAATCGCCTGGCGGTTGACTGCTGCATGCAGACAGCATCACCAGAGCCGGAATTGCAATTAAGCCAAGCTTGTTCACTCTACACCTCCTGCAAGGCAAAAACCTCCATCTAAGTATAGTCTGTTTTTTAACCAGCAAATGCCATGGCCGCATCATTGTGTTGAAAGGTGCCTCGGTTGCGATAAGTGACTTTAAATAGACGCAGCTGCCCCCATATCACTGTGTTATCTGAAGGACCGTCATGGACAGATCAGCCATGAGAACGAACTTAATCAGCCGCCAGGGCTACCTGAAACTGCAACAAGAGTTGGAACATTTATGGCGGGTCAAGCGACCGGAAGTGACGCAAAAAGTCAGCTGGGCTGCCAGTCTGGGCGACCGCAGTGAAAATGCCGATTACCAGTACAACAAAAAGCAGCTGCGCGAAATCGATCGTCGGGTTCGCTTTTTGCGAAAACGACTGGAAGTACTGCGTCCGGTCGACTATGCCCCCGAGCAAGAAGGCAAAGTCTTTTTCGGTGCCTGGGTCGAGGTGGAAAACGAGCAGGGCGAGCTGCGCTCGTTTCGGATTGTCGGCCCGGATGAAATTTATGGCCGTCATGACTACATCTCCATCGATGCGCCCATGGCCAGAGCCTTGTTGGGCAAACAAGTGGACGATGAAGTCCAGGTCAATACACCCGATGGCCGGAAAAGCTGGTTTATCAATCAAATAAGCTACCAACAACCGGACCCTAGCTCTGACTAGGCAATTGCCATTGGATTTTTATTGGAAGAACAGGGACAATTCGTCCCAATTATTTTGTGATCGCCAGCTTAGCGTCTGAAAGCCGGCCATAGGAAGCATGCATGACCATCAAGCTTGAACACCAGATTGCCACCGAAATCTCCGCCCGCCCAGAGCAAGTGCTGGCCACCATTCAGCTGCTGGATGACGGTGCAACAGTCCCGTTTATCGCCCGTTACCGCAAAGAGGTCACCGGGGGTCTGGACGATACCCAGCTGCGGACCCTGGAGCAACGCCTGTCGTATTTGCGGGAACTGGAAGACCGGCGTCAGTTGATTTTAAAAACCATCGACGACCAGGGAAAACTCAGCAGCGAGCTGCAGCAGCAAATTCTTGCCGCCGACAACAAAACCCGATTGGAAGATTTGTACCTGCCCTACAAACCCAAACGCCGTACCAAAGGCCAGATGGCGATTGAAGCTGGTCTTGAGCCTTTGGCCAATGCCATTCTTGCCCAGCCAGAGCTGGACCCGGAGCAGCAAGCGACCGGCTACCTGAACCCTGAAGCCGGCTATGGCGACAACAAAGCCGTGCTGGATGGCGTCAAGTACATTCTGATGGAACGCTTTGCCGAAGACGCCAATTTGCTGGCCCGTTTGCGCCAACAACTCAGTCAGCATGGCGTCTTGAAAAGCAGTGTGGTTGCCGGTAAAGAAAAGGAAGGCGCCAAGTTCCGCGATTACTTTGAGCACAGCGAGTTGTGGCGCCAACTGCCATCGCACCGGGCGCTGGCCATGTTTCGCGGCCGCAACGAAGGCTTTTTGCAATTGCAACTGCTGCCGGACAGCGATGAAACCGAAGCGCACCAGCGTTGCATCGCCCTGGTCGCCAGCCATTTTAACCTCAGCAATGAAGGCCGCCCTGCCGATGCTTTTTTGCAGACCGTGGCGCAATGGACCTGGAAAGTAAAGCTGCACCTGCATTTGGAAAATGACTTGCTCAGCGAGTTGCGTGAGCGTGCCGAAGAAGAGGCCATCAAAGTCTTTGCCCGCAATATGAAAGATTTGCTGATGGCAGCTCCCGCTGGCCTGCGTCCGACCATGGCACTGGACCCGGGCCTGCGTACTGGGGTGAAAGTGGTGATACTGGATGAAACCGGCAAGCTGCTGAGCAGCCAGACCATCTTCCCACACGCGCCACAAAACCACTGGGACAAGTCGCTGCGCACCCTGCAAAACCTGTGTCAGCAATTCAAGCCCGAGCTGGTGGCGATTGGCAATGGCACCGCTTCGCGTGAAACCGATCAGCTGGTGGCCGAGCTGATGAAAAAGCACCCCGAGTTAAAACTGACCAAAATCATGGTGTCGGAAGCCGGCGCTTCGGTCTATTCCGCCTCGGAGTTTGCGGCTCAAGAGTTTCCGGATTTGGATGTCTCGTACCGCGGTGCCGTCTCGATTGGCCGCCGGCTGCAAGACCCGTTGGCCGAGCTGGTAAAAATTGAGCCCAAAGCCATCGGTGTCGGCCAGTACCAGCACGATGTCAACCAAAGTCTGCTCACTAAATCGTTGGAAGCGGTGGTTGAAGATTGTGTGAACGCCGTTGGCGTGGATTTAAATACCGCGTCAGTACCCCTGCTGAGCCGGGTCGCTGGCCTCAACAAAACTCTGGCGCAAAATATCGTACTGCACCGGGAGCAGCATGGCCGCTTCCAAAACCGCAAACAGCTGTTAAAGGTTAGCCGGCTTGGTCCCAAAGCCTTTGAGCAAGCCGCCGGCTTTATGCGCATCAGCGGCGGTGACAATCCACTGGATGCCTCAGGCGTGCACCCGGAGTCCTACCCGGTGGTGGAAAAAATTCTGGCCCAGCACCAAAAATCGCTGCAGGACATTCTGGGCAACCGCGATTTTATCAGCAAGCTGAAAGCCGAAGACTTTGCCGATGCCCACTTCGGTATTCCAACCATCAGCGATATTTTAAATGAACTGGAGAAACCAGGCCGGGATCCTCGGCCGGAGTTTAAAATGGCCAGCTTCAAAGAAGGCGTCACGACCATCGACGACTTAAAGCCCGCCATGCTGCTGGAGGGTGTGGTCACCAACGTCACCAATTTTGGTGCCTTTGTCGATGTTGGCGTGCATCAGGATGGTCTGGTGCATATTTCCTCCTTGTCCGACACCTTTGTCAGCGACCCACACAAAGTGGTAAAAGCCGGTGACATCGTCAAAGTGAAGGTGCTGGATGTGGATAAAGAGCGCAAACGCATCGCGCTCACCATGCGGATGGACGAACAGCCTGGCCAGGCAGCAGCATCAAAGAGCCCGACCGGCAAAGGAAAAAGCCAGCAGCCCCGCGCGGCCAAGCCCGCCAAAGCTGCCGCCCCGGCCAATGCCGCCATGGGCAATGCCTTTGCCGATGCATTGGCGAAGTTAAAGAAATAGCTGTTGAGAAGCTGCGTCAGGCCAGTTGGCGCAGGCTGCTTTGACTGGGTTGGGTGGCACGCTGGTAATAGCCGTTAATTACCTGGCTACGTCGCTGGAGTGTTTCGGTGTCAGACACTGTACCCGTATTGGCTGCAGGCACACGGATTTGATCTTCAGCAGCCGTATCGGCCATCACCCGACGCGGTGCTGACGGTTCATTGCTCCGGCTAATGGCTTCTTTGGCCATCTCGACTCTGGCTGCCAGCATGCGACGACTGGCGTCAGCAGCAATGCGCCGATCAGCGGCTGAAGGTTCAGCAGGTGCCAAAGCAGCAGCGCGGACTTGCTGCATTTTTTGCACCGTTGCCTGTGGGTCGCCGGGGATCTCAGAGATATCGATTTGTACTTCACCACCAACGGCATACTGATTGCCGTCCGGGCCGCGTTCGTAGGTGTAGCTTGGTGCACTGGCGTATTGACCACCCACCGCCGCATGCGCTTGTTCGTGAGCACGGACTTCACGATCCCGCGCCTGCAGCTCACGTAACTCCTGCTGCTCGGCACGCTCCTGCTGGCGTTGTTGCTCATCCTCAGAACGACTTTCTGGATCCCGCTCTGCGTCCTGCTCCCGGCCACGGACCGCGGCATTGGTTTCTGTCGCGGTTTGTTCACTGCGCTGCGCATTGCTGGCTGGAACTGGTTGCTGCTGTTTGGCTTTGTCATCGGTGGCAACCGGCTTTTCCGCCGCGCTTTTGGCCGCTTCTTGTACCGGCTGAAACAGATCACGGCGCTCACCATCACGCCGCGCCATCTCCGTCGCCGGGTTGGCGGTATTCAGGCTGACGTTGGGGTAATGCGACGTGATCAACATGGCATCAGGCCTTGGTATCAATCAAGGTGCCCAGCACACTGCTGGCGGTTTCGATGGAGCGGACATTGGCTTCCGCCAGTCGCTGCTGCACGGTGAGATCCACCAAACTGGCTTCCAGGCTGGGGCCGGTGGCTGTTGGTACAGACACAGCCGCATTGTCATCCGACTGAACCGCGTCCAGCGGGCGGCTCTGCTGGTTGATGTTCTGGGTGCTCTGCCGCATGCCATCACTGGCCGATTGCAGACCTTGCAGGCCGGACGCAAAAGCCGACTGAATGTTCATAGGCACCTCATTTCACTTACTTCACTGGTTAATTATTAACCATTTTGGGTAAAAAATAAAGCGTTTAAGCCGCTAAGCCGGTAATTGCTGTTGGCAATGCAGCAACCAGGCAGCGCTTTCAGCCGGATGCGAGATAAAAGGCGCGTGTGAGGCGTGAGCAAAGCAATGGGTCTGAGCTGATGGCACTAATTGCTGCAATGCCAGTTCAGCAGCACTGGGCACCAAGGTATCGAGCCGGCCAAAGGCAGCATAAACCGGCAGCGGCAACCGGGCCAGCTCAGCCCGCAGATCGCCATGCTGCAACAATTCCAAGCCGCCCAGTACGGCCTCAGGTTGTGGCTCGGGCAACAGCAAAATGGCCTGGCGCAACTGCTTGATGTCCTCTTTTGCGCTGGGGCTCCCCAGCGCCTGGATGGCCAAAAAGCGCTGGATGGTTTGCGCGATGTTGTCGCTGAGTTGCTGCTGAAACTGGGTAAAAATCCGTGCCGACATCCCCGGCCAGTCGGTTTGCGCCATAAAGCAAGGCGATGCTGCCAGCAGCGCCAGCGCCTGCACCTGCTGTGGGAAGCGCCTGGCCAGCTCAATGGCAACCAGACCACCCAGCGACCAGCCACAAAGCACAGCCCTGGCCGGCAGCTGCGGCTGCAACAACTCAGTCAGAGACGCTAAATTGTAGGGTTTCGGGCACTGTCGGCTCAAACCAAAGCCCGGTAAATCCAGCGTCTGCACCTGCCAGTCCTGCTGCAACAATGGCAGCCACTGCTGCCATACCGCCTGATTCATTCCCCAGCCATGCAACAATACCAACTGAGGCTTGCCCTGAACTGCCACCTGCACCATACTCCTATAAAACATCGAATAAACATTTATGCTACAAAAGCTATTGCATCCGCTGATCCCAAACCGCTGCCTCTGGTGTAATTTAGCGGTGCACCGACCGGGTCAACAGCTGTGCAGCTGCTGTGAAAGCGCCTTGCCAGGCTTTGACATTGGTTTTTATCAGGGCAATTTGCTGTGGCTGCCCGCTGTACAACAAGGCCTGCCCAAACTCTATGCTGAGCGTTTGCTGAGCCTGAGCTGGTATCAGGCACCTTATGATTATGCCATCAGCCAATGGAAGCTCAAAGATCAACTGGCCGCAGGCCACTGGTTGATGCAGCAGTTTCGGCAGATGGCTGTGCGCTACCGCGCTGAGGGGCATCCGCTGCCGGATGCGATTTGCTACATTCCAATGCCCGCATGGCGCTATCTAAAGCGGGGCTTTAATCAGGCCAGGTTGTTGGCGCAGGTCCTGAGCAACTGTTGGGATCGGCCACTGCTGCCGCTGCTGAAACGACGCCGGCAAGGGTTAAAGCAGCAGCGATTAAAACGGGGCGAACGCCTGAAAAACAGCCGGCAATTGTTTCAGTTGCATCCAGCCTGGCAGGGCCGCCTGGCCGAGCTGGGACGAATTGCCCTGGTCGACGATGTGATCACCACCGGCAGCACCTTGCAACAAGCCTGCCGCTGCTTGCAGCAGCAGGGTGCCAATCCGCCTCAGCTCTGGACTTTGGCCATCACGGCCAAAGACCGGCGTATACCCAAGTGACCTCAAGATGCAGGCTTCAGCGGGAGATAAAAGCGCTTTAGGCAAGGCAGTTGTTGGAAGCTTTGGTGGTTCCAAATCGACAACAGCTAACGCCGCATAAAGCGCTTT
>SKGJ01000316.1 GCA_007117525.1 Alkalimonas sp. | reverse complement strand
ATTACCCTGATGGTTTTAGGTTGCATTGATATTTATATCTTTATGATATTTTAAGGTTTGGAAGGTTCTGCTTTATTCTTTTGAGTACAATTTAGTTCAGAAGAGCGAATAATTAAATTAAAAAAAGTGTTTTTCATTTTTTGAAATCATTGGGTTTTTCATGCACAGTACTCATGAGTTTTGTACTATATGGAGAAGTGTTCAATGAATTTAATTCGTATTAATCAGGTATTGCAAATTGTCGGCGTGAGCCGCTCGCACTGGTACGCATTGATTAAAAATGGTCAGGCGCCAAAACCGGTTAAATTATCTGAGCGGGTAGCTGTTTGGGTGAGAGAGGAAGTGCTGGATTGGATCCAGAGCAAGGTGGCAGAGCGCGAGCAACGTTAGCCGACTCTACTCAGCTTTAGGTGTTGCAAAGCAGCAAGAATTCGTTAGTTTTGTAACACCTAAAGCACCACCGAGCCATCTGATTGGCTGCAAGCCTTGCAGGTATTGGCTGTTCGACTGCTGGCCTGGAAGTCGAACTGGTTCTGACTGCGAACGATAGTTTGATTCCGTTTTATTGCTGTCTGATACCGATTTACGGTAGATTGATTCTGTTTTGTGAGCTATGATTGCTTTTATTCGGTAACAAAGTTCCGGTGGCAGGGTGAAGAAGCTTACGTTGCAGTTGTTCAATCAGGGGCGGTGGTGGGATGCAGCCGAACTCAACTTTCTGGGCGATGATCTCAGCAGTCCTGTTCGGCTGAGCTATCTGAGCGCGTATATTCGTGATGCGGCCAAGTACGACACCGTTGACAGTTGGGCTTGTTCAGTCAACGCACCGGTTAGCATCTTGCCCGTCGATTATCCTGGCTGGCCTTCGTTGTTGGACGACTTGTTGCCGGTTGGCAAATCACGCGACTGGTGGCTGAATTATCTTGATGTCAGCCGACAGAGCCTTTTTTCGCAAAACTTCGCTTTACTAACCCATGCCTGCACGGCACCTATTGGTAATCTTCGCATTAAAGAGTCCGTTGCTTTAGCAAGTGGAGTCAACCAAAAAGCCTTTCCTCTCGATGCCGTTGTGGCGCTGCAACACGACTTTTTAGAGTATGCCAATGAACACGGTGCTGCGGTTGGCGGTGCGACCGGGGCTGTTGGGGTTGCACCAAAGCTGCTGTTAATGGTGAGCGGGCAGTTGGTATACATCGATGCAGATTTTGCTGGCAAACCCCTAAACGCCATTCCATATTTGACCAAATTTGCCCGCAATCAGCGCACTGCCCGTGATAATCATATTTTACAGGCCGAAGGTGCATTTTACCGAATTTTGGACGAGGTTTTACAAGGGACTGAGATTGCCAGCCTGGATGCAAGCCGGATGATGGTGCTGGAACATGAAGGCCAAACCAGCTTGTGGCTTCCTCGCTTTGATGTTGTGGTTGAGGAGGGCAAAGCGGTTCGGCTGGGTATGGAAAGCATTTACTCAATGCTGAATGCCGGCCCTGGCAGTTATCAAAACCATTTTGCGGTGATGGACGCTATTTGGTCGAAAATAAGCCACTGTACCAGCATGTCGTCGGTTGATTTTGCCAAACAGTATCTGGCCAGGGATTTTCTGAATGTGATGTTTGGTAATTCCGACAACCATGGTCGCAATATCTCATTTTTGAAATCTCAGGGCGATATCCGGTTTGCTCCCATTTATGATTTTGCGCCGATGAAAGCGGATCCCGAAAACATCACGCGGCTTTTTAAGTGGGGCGAGCATTTTGAAATGGCTGGTGTTGTTCGATTTGACAAAGTGGTCCAGCAGTTAGCACATTATGGCTCTCCTTCAGAGCTGCTGGATTTTTTTTTCTTTCTTTGTAAGCCCTTATTGCGTTTACCTGAGTTACTGCAGCAGCATGGTTGCCCATCTGAAATTATCAACTTTCCGGCCCTTGGTTTTTATCGTGTGCATGAAAAGCTAATTGAACTGGGGGTGCAGCATGACAAGCTCGTCAGCTGAGCAACGGCTGGAGTTAATCCATGACATTGAAACGGCGATTGAGGCTGGGTCCCTTTCGCTGGGTGAGGCCATTAGGCGCATTCGTACCGAGTTGTATGACATGACTCAAACGCAATACGCAGCGTACACCAAGGTGTCGGATAAAACGCTCAGAGACATTGAAAGAGGTCAGACGGATCCACGTTTGTCGGTACTAGCGAAGCTATTGGCTCCAGGTGGTTTTAAACTAAGCGCCCGCTTTGTGCCACGCAGAGTTTTTTAACCGCTCGAAAAAAGTGATGGTTATGACGAAACATTTGTTGATTGTCGACCTGGAAGCCACTTGCTGGGATGGTGATGTGCCTGGCCTTAATCGTCGTCAAACGGTTGAGGATATGGAAGTCATTGAGTTTGGCTGCGTAGTGGCAGAGCCCGATGGCACGGTGTTGGACACTCAGTCGTTTCTGGTGCGCCCAGTGTTACGGCCACAGCTTAGTGCCTTTTGCACCGAGTTAACTGGAATTACGCAGCAGCAAGTAGCTGTCGCGCCAGTTTATGCTGAGGTGGTTCAAGCCATAGATGCATGGCTTGCCGCGTATGAGCCGGTGTGCTGGGCGTCCTGGGGCGATTACGATCGCCATCAGTTGGATGCTGAGCGGCAACACCACGGTTGTGCACCTGCTTTTATGGCATTACCGCACAAAAACCTCAAACAATTGTGGCGTGAGGGCAGGGCAGCTAAACGCCGCTCTGGCTTGCAAGCTACATTGGCTTTTCATGGGCTTGTCTTTGAAGGCCGTCATCATCGGGGTATCGACGACGCACGCAACATGGCACGGTTGCTGCCGTGGATCCCTTTGTAATACGTTAGGCTTCAATAACAGTACGGTAAGCGGCATAAGTAAAAAATAAATGTTGGCT
>SKGJ01000149.1 GCA_007117525.1 Alkalimonas sp. | reverse complement strand
AATTTTGCCCTGAACTTACCGCTGGAGCAGGATGCCATTGCCCGCTTTTTACTGGATGAGTTTGTGCTGGATCAGGCCGGTTACCACCTGTTGCTGCGTGAGTTGCATGGCCTGGGCAACCACAGCAGTTGGCAGTATCAGGGCCGGAACTGGTCCTTGTTTGTCGAAGATGGCGATGTGCTGGTGTGTCATCACTCCTTGCTGGAGCTGGAACACGAGCCCTTGCCTGATAAGTTGGCTGGCAGCCAGCTGGCGCTGGATGAAGACAACCTGCAAGGCGAATGTGGCCTGGATGATTTGATTCGACTGGTTGAACAGTGGCAAGTGTTTGTGGCAGGGCAGCGGGGGCGGTTGAATGGCGCCCATTCTCAATAGCGTGCTCTTGCCGTTGTCTCGTTGCTTTATGCGTTGCCTTTATCCGCCATTGTCTTTTCACCTGCTGTTGTCCACTTTGCTGCCACTGCCTGCTGAGGCCTGGCTGCACTTTGGCTGGGAATAAACGCACCGCTCTGGTGCGTTTTTTTTCGCCAACGGGTAGCCTTCTTTATTTAATCCTTTCAATTCAATGCCTTGAAAAACTGGCACATGATTTCCTTATGCTAATGGGCGAATAACGATAAACCCAGAAGGAAACATCTATGAAGCTTGTATGTGCCATCATCAAGCCCTTTAAGCTGGACGATGTCCGTGAAGCCATTGCGGAAATCGGCGTTGAAGGCTTAACGGTCACCGAAGTCAAAGGCTTCGGCCGGCAAAAAGGGCATACCGAACTCTACCGTGGTGCGGAGTACCAGGTGGACTTTCTGCCAAAGGTCAAACTGGAAATTGCCACCCTGGATGAGCATGTCGATCGCCTGATCGCGGCCATTGAAAAAGCAGCCTGCACCGGACGGATAGGTGACGGCAAGATTTTTGTGTTTGAGCTGGCGCAGGTGGTGCGGATCCGCACCGGTGAAACCGACGCCGATGCGATCTAGGGAGAACGACCATGCAAGAACAAATCTATCACTTACAATTTGCCATGGACACCTTCTATTTTCTGATGTGTGGTGTGCTGGTGATGTGGATGGCTGCCGGCTTTTCGATGCTCGAAGCGGGCATGGTGCGCTCCAAGAACACCACGGAAATCCTCACCAAAAACGTCGCGCTTTACTCGATTGCCTGCATCATGTATTTGATTTGTGGCTATCAGCTGATGTACCAGGGCGGCTTTTTCTTAAGCGGCATTACGGAGCTGGATGTGGATGCTACCCTGGCGGACTTTGCCGGGCGGGAAGATGGCTTTACCGGGGACTCCATTTACGCCGGTGCGTCCGATTTCTTCTTCCAGGTGGTCTTTGTGGCAACAGCGATGTCCATTGTATCTGGTGCCGTGGCTGAGCGGATGAAGCTGTGGGCCTTCCTGGTCTTTGCTGTGGTATTGACCGGTGTGATTTACCCGATGCAAGGCAGCTGGACCTGGGGTGAAGTACCGGTCTTTGGCTTGTACGACTTAGGCGAACTGGGCTTTTCTGATTTTGCGGGTTCTGGCATTGTCCATATGGCGGGTGCCTCTGCTGCATTGGCTGGTGTGCTATTACTTGGGGCTCGAAAAGGCAAATACACCGCCGATGGCAAAGTGCATGCCATTCCTGGTGCCAACATGCCGCTGGCGACTCTGGGCACCCTGGTGCTGTGGATGGGCTGGTTTGGCTTTAACGGCGGCTCGGTGTTAAAGCTAGGCGACATGGCCAATGCCAACGAAGTAGCGGTGGTTTTTGTTAACACCAATGCGGCAGCAGCTGCCGGTGCCATAGGCGCCTTGATTTTGTCGGTAATTTTATTCCGTAAAGCCGACCTGACCATGGTGCTCAACGGCGCCCTGGCTGGCCTGGTTGCCATCACGGCAGAGCCGTCCACACCGACCCCCCTGCAAGCAACCTTGTTCGGTGCTATCGCCGGTTGCATCGTGGTTGGGGCCATCATTGGCATGGATAAGCTGAAGATTGACGACCCGGTGGGCGCTATTTCAGTGCATGGCGTGGTGGGTTTATTCGGTCTGTTACTGGTACCACTGACCAACAGCGACAGCAGCTTCAGTGGTCAGTTGATCGGTGCAGCTACCATTTTTGTCTGGGTCTTTGTTACCAGCCTGGTGGTGTGGTCGGTGCTGAAGAAAATGATGGGCATTCGTGTCAGTGAGCAGGCCGAGTACGAAGGGGTGGATCGCAGTGAGTGCGGCATTGAAGCCTACCCTGAGTTTGTCTCTTCGGTAAAGTAATGGAGCCGGGAGCTGTGGATGACGGCTCCCTTCAAACGGCAGCGCCAGTTTTGACTGGGGCGGCCCGTGAGGCGCCAGGCCGTTAATGCTCGAAGTTCATCCAACAGGACCCGTGCCTTGCGCGGGTTTTTTATCGCAGTTGTTAGGGCACAAAAAGGAAAACGGCCGCACTACTAAAAGCGGCCGTCTTGCGTCTAGTGCTCAGCATCCTGCTGTTGCTGTCCTTGCCTTGCGTCCTTCACCTCATCCCGAGGCTCCTTGCGTGGCGTCCTGCCGTGTCCTGTTGTCCGTAGAGGTGCTTCCTGCAACCTCGCACTCATCCTGAGTGATTCCTGCGTCGTCCGTGCCATCCATTTGCGCTAGTCAATCGAAATCCGGTCGATCGTGGCTCCTGCCTGTCCATTGATTCACGTTGTTCCTAACGTGACTTACTGTCCCTAGCGTGTCCTGTGCATCCCGCGCTGGCTAGCCTTTGCCAGCATCACTCATCCTGAGTGGTCCTGTGGTCATCCTGACCTGAATGCTTATTCCTTAGCATGCGGGGTTCGTCCTGAACCTGTCCTGAATCGTCCTTGCACATCCTGTGGATCGCTATTCACTTAAAATGTCATATAATAAGTGGCATCCTGCTGCGCTT
>SKGJ01000033.1 GCA_007117525.1 Alkalimonas sp. | reverse complement strand
CTGGCACTGGCTAGCCAGCTCTGGATGCAGCCAGGCCGGGCCACAGCCCAGATCCAACAACTGGTTACGCGGAACCGGTTTTAGTAGTTTCAGTGCCGCGTAACCGCTGTGACGTTGCAAGCGGGCGGCCGATTCGTAACTCTGGCTGGCTTTGCCAAAATGCGCGGCAATGGCCGGAGCATGCCCAGCCATCAATGCGTCCCCCGATAAGCCTGAGCAAGTGCCTGCACCAACTGCCGGATCTGAGCTGGCTGATGAGCGGCACTTAAGGTAATACGAAGACGGGCACTGCCCGGAGCCACCGTCGGCGGTCGGATTGCCCCCAACCAAATCCCCTGTTGCTTTAGAGCATCACTGATGGCCAGCGCCTGGCTGGTATCGCCAATCAGCACAGGTTGAATGGCGGAATCCGATGCCAGCATTGGCAGCTCCTCAGCCTTGGCCAGTTGCTGCAACAACTGAATATGAGCGGCCAGCCGCTCCCGGCGCCAGCTTTGTTGACGGCACAGCAAAACGGCTTCACGAAGTGCCACGCAAAGCGCCGGTGACAGCGCCGTACTGTAGATGTAATGACGACCATACTGACGCAGGTAATCAATGACGGTAGCAGAGCCGGCAATAAAACCACCTGAGCCACCCAGTGCCTTGCCAAAGTTGCCCATGCAGGCTTGCAACGAGGCGGGCGTCAGCCCTTGTTGCTGCCAGCTGCCCCGCCCTTCGCTGCCCATCACCCCAAGGCCGTGGGCATCGTCCAACAGCAAAGGCGCAGCATGCCTCTGACACAAGGCACTCAGCGCTGCCAAGTCCGGACTGTCGCCATCCATGCTAAAAACCCCTTCGGTCACCACCACCGCCTTGGCAGGTAGGGTTTGTGCCAGCAGTTTGCCAAGCGAGCTCAGGTCGTTGTGCAAAAAGCGTTTAAAGCCGCCAGCATGGTGTTTGGCAGCATCAATCAGCGAGGCGTGGCTCAGTTTATCCAGCAGCAACCGCTCCTCGCTGGCAGCCAGGGTTTGCAGCATGCATTGATTTGCGGCAAAGCCAGAGGAAAACAGCAGCACATCGTCAAAGCCCAGCCAGTCACAGAGCGCATCGCACAGCGCCTGGTGTGGGTACTGATGCCCGGTCACCAAAGGTGAGCCGGTACTGCCCAGGCCATAGCGGCTGGCACCGTCGCACAACGCCTTCAGCACGGCCGGCTCCTGTGACAAGCCAAGGTAATCGTTGCCGGAAAAATTCAGGTAATCCTTGCCGCCCCCTCGCAGCAGGCCTGCCGTCAGTGGCTGCAAAGGGGCTTGATTGCGATGCAGTTGCTGCTGACGTCGCTCCTGCAGCGCCAGCTGCATGCGGGTCTGATCCATCAGCGTTAACCGGCGGCGTGATAGAGCGGCGCTTGCTGCTGCTCTTTGATGGCATCGGCCAGCGCCAGCGCATGGGCTTCGTCCGATACATCCTGACGCTGCTCCGGGCGGATCCCGAGCTTGGCAAACAGCTGCATATCGGCATCAGCTTCTGGGTTGTCGGTGGTTAGTAACTTATCACCGTAGAAAATCGAGTTGGCGCCAGCCATAAAGCACAAGGCCTGCATTTGCTCATTCATCCGGCTGCGACCGGCGGATAAGCGCACATGGCTGGCCGGCATCAGAATGCGGGCTACGGCAATGGCACGGATAAAATCAAAAGCATCCATGTCGTCGACGTTTTCCAGCGGCGTGCCCTGCACTTTTACCAACATATTGATAGGCACACTTTCCGGGTGCTCCGGCAAGTTGGCCAGCTGCATCAACAAGGCCGAGCGATCATTGGCCGACTCGCCCATCCCCAGGATGCCACCGCAACAGACTTTCATGCCGGCATCGCGCACGTGTTGCAGCGTATCCAACCGATCCTGGTAAGTTCGGGTGGTAATGATTTCGCCGTAAAATTCCGGTGAGGTATCCAGGTTGTGGTTGTAGTAATCCAGACCGGCAGAGGCCAGGCTTTGCGCCTGCTCCGGGTCAATCATGCCGAGCGTCATGCAGGTTTCCAACCCCATGGCTTTGACGCCCCGCACCATTTCAATCAGGTACGGCATATCGCGCTGCTTGGGGTTGCTCCAGGCCGCGCCCATGCAAAAGCGGGTGGCCCCCTTCTCTTTGGCTGCCTGGGCCTGACGCAACACCTTCTCAACTTCCAGCAGGCGTTCACGCTCCAGGCCGGTGTTGTAGTGCCCACTTTGCGGGCAGTACTTGCAGTCTTCGGCGCAAGCGCCGGTTTTGATCGACAGCAAAGTACTGACCTGCACCTCGTTCGGGGTAAAGTGCTGACGATGCACCGTCTGGGCCTGAAATAACAAGTCGTTGAATGGCAGTGCGAAAAGCGCGTTGACTTCGGCTAGGCTCCAGTCGTGACGGATGGCTGCTGGCATGAGGTTCCCCATTTGGATTGTGGTTCGGGTTATTTTTCGCTAGTCTAGCCGCCAACCCCAACTTGTCAATCTGATTCACCGACACAACTTTACTAATGGTTACTTTATGAGCATTGATTTGGCCTTTGACCGTGAGCACATCTGGCACCCTTACACTTCGATGCAGGATCCTTTGCCGGTGTATCCGGTGGTGGCCGCTGAAGGCTGTGAATTGATCCTGGAAAATGGTCAGCGGCTGGTCGATGGCACAGCGTCCTGGTGGTCGGCGGTGCATGGCTACCGTCATCCGGTGCTGGATCAGGCGATTCAGCAGCAACTGGGGCAGATGGCGCACGTGATGTTTGGCGGCATTACCCATCCGCCGGCCATCCGATTGTGCCAACAGCTGATCGCCATGACTCCGGCTCCACTTCGCAAAGTTTTTCTGGCCGACAGCGGCTCCATCGCGGTCGAAGTCGCGCTTAAAATGGCACTGCAATACTGGCAAGGCCTTG
>SKGJ01000342.1 GCA_007117525.1 Alkalimonas sp. | reverse complement strand
CCCAGGTCGAGTTGGATCAGTGGGCACAATCGCTGCCGAAGCAACTGGATACCTGGTTGGGCGATAGTGGCCAGCAAGTATCGGGCGGCCAGGCCCGGCGCATTAACCTGGCGCGCTGGCTGCTACGCTCACCTCGCCTGGTGATTCTGGATGAGCCTTTCTATGGCCTGGATCAGGCGCAGGCAGCACGGATCTGGCAAGCCATCCAGCCCTGGATGCAAGGCCGCCTGGTGTTATTGCTGCTGCATCACCGGCCAGATTTTTTGGCTGATGGCTGGCCAGAGCTTTCTTTAAATTTGGATACAACCACGCAGGAGACGATATCATGATGTTCTTTCAAAGCCTTGCCATGCTGGCTTGCTTAGTGAGTGGTGCGGTTTTCGCAGCCACTGGCAACCCTGTTGCCAGCAGCAAGGATCCCAGTCAAAGCAGTCTTGGGCTCTATGTGACGGCCAAAGAAGCCTATGCGATGCTGGAGCAAGACCCGAAGGCGGTGCTGGTGGATGTGCGCGATCCGGTGGAAATAAAGTTTACCGGTTTTGCCACCCCAACCAAAATTCATGTGCCCTGGTTGCTGACCGATACCAGTCGGCTGAATTCGGATCAGCAAAGCTGGCCGATGCAGCCGAACCCGCAGTTTGATCAGCAGTTACTGAGCCGCTTGCAAGCACTCGGTGTGCAAAAAGACGATGCCATTATCCTCATCTGCCGCAGCGGTGCGACCCGCAGTGCGCCGGCGGTGGACCGGCTGGCAGGTTATGGTTTCCACAATGTCTGGTCGGTGACCGATGGCTTTGAAGGCAATACCTTGCCAGAAGGACCATCCAAAGGCGTACGGGCGCTGGATGGCTGGCGCAATTCCGGTTTGCCCTGGAGCTACCGGGTGCCAGCGGATGTCGCCTGGACAGCCCCAACATCCGAAACGGCACAGCATTAAATGACAACGACACAGCGCATCAGGTTGCAAACCACTGCTTGCAAACCACTACGCAAACCGCTGTGAAAACTACGATGCAAATTACGATACAAATTACGATGAAAACCACGAAGGAGAACGATCGATGAAACTATGGCAAACCCTGGCTTGTGCCGCTGTTGTCAGCACAGCCGCTCACGCCGATAACGATGTCTTTGTCTACCTGACCAGCTCGTCCTTGCAAACCCAGGGCATGGCGATGGTACTGGCCGGCCAGATGCAACAGCAAGGTGCCAATGTCTCGGTACTGCTGTGTGATGGGGCCGGCGACTTGGCCCTCAAAGGCCATGAAAGCCCGACGTTAAAGCCAAGAGAAGTCACACCAGCTCAGTTGCTGCAGCAATTAATGTCTGGCGGCGCCAGTGTTGAGGTGTGTGCACTGTATTTACCGAACAAGCCGGCCACCGCCGATGCGCTGCTCGATGGCGTAACGCCAGCGCAGCCGCCACGGATTGCTGAAAAGATGCTGAATCCGGCGGTAAAAGTTTTTAGCTTTTAACGGCTTGGGGGGTGTTTTGAAAAACGGCCTTTGGGTCGTTTTTTTTGCACTGGCGCAAAGCATAGTCTTGTTTTTTAGGATATGCTCATTGTTTAAGTGAAAACGAATGTACGAGGTGGGCATGGCAACAAAGGCGTTCTCGGTTGGAAAAAAATTAACCCTGAGTTTTGGCTTGCTGGCGGTTCTGATGGTAGTGGTCGCCGTGGTCGTGCAGCTGGCACAAAACACCATGAATGCTGCCCGCAGTGCCGCAGCTGAAAAGCGAGAACTGTCCATCTTGCAAATGCAGCGGGAAATTGATCACCTGAACTGGGCCAATGAGCTGGCCAGCAGCATGCTGCTGCAACAACCTTTTCGTGGGCAGCTCGAGCCCACCCAGTGCAATTTTGGCCGCTGGTACGATGCCTTTCGCGCATCCGAAGCGTACACCACGGCAAGTCCTGAACTAAAGCGAGCCCTGGATGCGATGGATCGGCCGCACCGTGAGCTGCATGCCTCTGCCAAAGCCATCGTAGCAGCCAGCCCGCAAGAGCAAATTCGCATTTATCAGCAGCAAACCTTGCAGCATTTGGGTGAGATGCGCGGTTATTTGACACAAGTTGCTGAATTGTTCCAAGCCGAGCGTGATGCCATTATTGCCAAAGCGGAGCGTTCCGACCGTCGCTCCATGGGGTTGGTCTGGACGGCTATGGCACTTACGATTGTTATTGCCATTGCTTTGATTTTCTTATTGCGCCGCTTGATTTCAGAGCCGATGAAAACGCTGAAGAACCGTGCTCAGCAAATTGCCGGAGGTGATTTAACCGGTGCGCCTTTGCAGGTTGCCAGTACCGATGAAGTGGGGATGGCGGCGCTGGCATTTAATGAAATGCAACAGCAACTGCATGATTTGATGGCAGGTTTAATCGGTAATGCCAACAAAGTGGCCGAGCATGCCGCGCATGTGGCGGTGATTACCAGCGAAACCGATCAGGATTTGCAACGCCAGGCCGCTGAAATCGATCAGTTGGCAACCGCCATGAATGAAATGGCGGCGACCATTGCCGAGGTCGCCAAGCACGCACAAAATACCTCGACAGCGACGCACGATTCAGAGCAACACGCTGAACAAGGGCAAACCATTGTCCGGCGTGTGATTACTGCCATCAGCGACATCGCTGCCGAGGTGGAGCAGGCGTCAGGGACCATTACAACGGTGCAGCAGGAAAGCACCAACATCGGCGGGATCCTGGATACGATTCAGGCGATTGCCGAGCAAACCAACTTGCTGGCATTGAATGCGGCCATCGAGGCCGCCCGCGCCGGCGAGCAAGGTCGGGGCTTTGCGGTGGTGGCCGATGAAGTACGGACCTTAGCGGCCAGAACGCAGCAATCGACGACTGAAATTAAAACCTTGATTGACCGCCTGCAGCAAAGCTCCGGTGCCGCGGTGGCCACCATGCAAACGGGCGTTGAGAAAGCCAAAGGCGGTGTCGCTCTGGCCGATCAAGCTGGCAGTGCACTGACCGATATCATGAGCTCTGTCAGTTCCATCACCGATATGACATTGCAAATCGCCAGTGCGACCGAGCAGCAGAGCACCGTGGTGCAGGAGATGGATCAAAATCTGCTGAAGGTAAATAGCCTGACAGTAGAAACCAAAGCCCGTTCGCAGCAAGCGGATGCCACTTCCACCGAGCTGGAGCGGATGGCACAAGACCTGCTGGCTTATGGCAAGCGTTTTAAAATTTAACTCTGCTTGCAGGTGCCAACGCGGATTGGCACCTGCATAAAATCCGCACTAATTGGTGAAATTCACCAACCCCCTATTTTTCTCTTCGTGGCAAGGCTGGTCCAGAGATGAGCTTTCTGGCTTTAATGTTGTTGATTTAAAATGAAAAAGTAATTTTCGGTAGATGTGGCACGGCTCTTGAAAATGCTATTGGGACATCATTTACTCCAGGTAGAAAAAAAGGAAAATCCCATGAATGCACTGAACCGTTTTACCGATATCATCAATGCCAATCTGCACGCCCTGCTGGATAAAGCCGAGCAGCCAGAGAAAATGCTGCGTTTGCTGGTGCAGCAAATGGAAGACTCGTTGGCGGAGTTACGCACCCTGGCTGCTGGTCATCTGGCCGAGCGCAAGCAGCTGCAGCGCCGGATTCGCCAGCTGGATGTGGCCATTGCCGATTGGCAGCAAAAGGCCGAGCGCGCCCTGGCACACGATAAAGAAGATTTAGCCCGTGCGGCGCTGGCAGAGCGTTTGAGCGAAGAGCAAGAGCGAAGCAAGCTGCAGCAGGCGTTGGCGCAGCAGCAACAGCTGGTGGATGACCTGGAGGGCGATATCAGCCGGGTGCAAAGCAAGTTGGATGAAGCGCGGCAGCGCTACCAGCAACTGACGCGCCGGGCGGATTGCGCCGAAGTGCGCCTGAATGTACAGAGCAAGCAGCATCAGCACAAAGTGACCGATGCACTGCACAAGTTTGAGCGTTATGAGCAAAAAGTCGATGATCTGGAAGCGCAGTTGGAAGCGATGGATCTGGGGCGAGGCTCCGATACGGCGGCCAGTGTCAAACAACAGTTCCGCGATCTGGAGCAACAGGAAGCCATTGAGCAGGCATTAACGGCACTGAAACAGCAGCAACCCAACAAGGAGCCCAGCCATGCGTAATGTTCTGATTGCTATCGCGTTACTGGCCATGATTGTCTGGCTTGGGCCTGCCTTGCTGGGCCTGGTGGCAGCCCTACTGGTTGGCGGCGTGGTGATGATCTTTGATGTGTTGATCGCCGCAGTGGTAGTGCTCTGTCTGGCCGGCCTGGCTTATTTACTGGGTGCTATTGTACTGAACAGTCTGATGCTTGGCGTGGTGTTGGCAGGAATCGTGCTGCTGGTAGTAGGCTTTAGTGTCCTTTGGCCCTTATTACTGCTGCTGGCATTGATGTGGTTGGTAAGCAGCCGCTCTCCACGCCGTTTGGCTTGATCCCCCCTGCAGAGCAGCCATCGTGCTGGTCTGACTCTTTTTAGTCGTATCCGCTGATCTAGAGGCGACTTGGGTATATACTGGTTGCCAACAGCACCGACAGAGTGGCTGTATTTCGATGAGTGGCGAATCGCGCTCACAGCAAGACAATGTCAGCGACCTCAACCAACTGAAACTACCTTAACGAGGATTGAGAATGCGACTCACAACATTTGTATGCACCCTACTGCTTGGCGTGTCTGCGACAGCCATGGCCCACTCCGATCGCCCCGATCATTTTGAAGGCTTGCCTGCCAATACCCTGACCGAAGCCGTGCAAAATTTTTCTGCCTACAATGCCAAACTGGCAGCGCTGGTGGCATTGGATACACTAACCCCACATCAGCTGCACGAAGTGCATCAACTGACCTACACCCTGGAAAACGCGCTGGAAAAGATGCAGGCCGAACTGGCTGAGCTGGCCGAGGTACTGGAGGAAGTGCATGTTGCGTCCGAGTACAGCAATGCCGCTAAGGTGAAAGCCCGTGGTCAGGTTTACTTAGACACAGCACGTCAGCTGGTGCCTTAAATCACAGTCATCACAGTAAGGGCAGCTTAGCTGCCCTTACTGCTCGTTAAACTGCTGCTTCGACATCAGATTGACGGTTTCATGCAGCTCAGAAAACACCAGGACGACCTCACCGGATTGCAGTTGCGCTCGGACCTGAGCGACTTTTTGTGCTAGCGATATTTCCTGCTCGCCATAATCGGTGCCTTCGCGCAGTACATAGTATTCAATCAAATTGTTCAGCGTTTCTGTCTCAAGCTGTTGCCAGGGAATAATCACTGCTTCAGTACCTCTTGGAAAAATAGCGGGATCCGCTGGTTCAGCCAGAACACCGGCTTCAATGGGTTGCGGCCACTGACAAAGCCAACATGGCCACCTGATGGCCAGGCCTCATGAAGCACCAGCTCCGGTAGCTCTGCCTGGTTTGGCACCACGTCAGGGGCCAGAAAAGGATCGTCTTGGGCGTGGATAATCAGGCTGGGAACCCGGATTGCGGGTAAAAACTGCCGGCCACTGGCGCGCTGATAGTAATCGGCAGCATTTAAAAAACCATGCAAGGGTGCGGTAAAGCCATCATCGAAGGCTTCAATGCTGCGCATACGCTTTACGGTCTGGTGCGAAAGTGGGATAGGGAAGTCATCAAAGCGTTGCAGCTTTTGCAGCGCGCTTTGTTTCAGCTGGCGCAGCAGGTAGCGCTGATACAGCTTGCTAAAACCCTGATTGATGCGTTTGGCGCTACTGGCCAGTGCCAGTGGGGCACAGACTGCCACAGCAGCACGCAACGGGTTTTGCTGTTGCTGCTCACCGCAGTATTTCATCAGTACATTGCCACCCAGCGAAAAGCCTACGGCCAGCAGCTGAGTACCAGGGTAGCGTTGCTGCAATTGTTGCAGCACGAAACGCAGATCCTCGGTTTCACCCGAGTGGTAAGCACGGGGTAATTGATTGGGCCGGCTGCCACAACCACGGAAATGCATCAGCACCACCGGCCAACCCAGCTGCTGAAAAGCAGTAAACATGCCTTGCACGTAATGGCTGTGCCGGTTGCCAGCCAGGCCATGCAGCAGCACCACCAAGGGCCCCTGGTAATCGGCGTTCAGGCTTTGACTCCAGCACAGCTCCAACTCATCGCCATCGGCCAGCGGCAGCCACTCAGTGGTTAAACTGCCTTGATAGCGTGGGTGCAGGTATTTGGCTGCCAGTGTTTGTAAATGGCCGCCTGGTAGCCACCAGGCCGGCCGAAAGCTAGGATATCGGGTCAAGTTCAGTGAGCCTTGTGTTGTCATTCATGCCATTTAAGCAGCGAAGTTTACCTGTTTTTATCGCAAAACTCCCGCCAGACTGCTATTACGCTTAGTTTACATTTGTTGTTTTACTGGTCTGTTTTTTGTTGTATGGTTGCGGTGTCAAATCAAAGGAGTGTTGAGTATGCGACGACGTGTGATGTTAACAATTGCCTTACTCGGGGCCGGATTATTTTCTACAACGGCAATGGCCAGCGAGCCAGACAACAGCCATCGAATTGGGGTGAGTTTCTTTTGGGGCTCTACCAAGGTCGCCGATCCTGAATCGGATCGGGAGCAAAACTTTTCAGATTTTAATGGTTACAACCTGTTTTATCGTTACCAATGGGACCCTCAATATGGTGTTGAACTGGCCTACCGTCAGGGCTCAATGGGCATTGGAAGTGTGGCATCTAACATTTTTATTGGTGAGCTGGAAGACATCGATTACCGCGCCATCAGCATCAGTGGATATGCCGGCTATCCGTTAACGCAACAGCAGCAGCTGTATGCAAAGCTAGGCCTTAGCCAAAATCGGGTGGCGATGCAGTATCGGACACGTCGCTTTAGTGAAACTAAGGTTGGGGTCATTGGTGCAGTTGGCTGGCAGTATCAGTTTAACAATGGGCTGGGCTTTCAAACCGAAGCCAGTTACAGCTCTGGCAAAACCTTTAAATCTTTTGGCACCGTGCTGTTTGGTCTGAATTACCGTTTTTAGCCTTACTGCTGCTGGGTGTAGTGCTGGATTAACTGCAGCACCACACCCTCCTGCTGCATTCTGTCCAGCTCTTGTTGCAAGCGCTGCACCAGGCTGGCAGGGGTGTTGGGGTGTAGCGCCAGGTAATTGTCACCGACATCCTCTAACTTAAGCCAGGCTTCGGCACTGTCTTCGTCTGCGCCATGTTGCTGCAGCCAGCTGCGCACGGAGCGTCTGGAGCCAACCAACAAATCGATGCGCTTGGCCAAAAACAACGGCACCGGCTCGGATTTGGTGGCAAAGTCGAGGATGTTGATACCGTACTGAAAGCCTCGTTCTTTAAAGTAGCTTTCATAGACATCGCCACGGGCAACCGCCAACCGAAAAGCTTTGGCTTCCTCCAGGTCGGCAGGGTTCACTTCGGCTCTGCCACGTAAGCGAAACAAATACCCCCAGTCGGATGCCAGGGGACCAACCCACTGAAACAAAGCTTCACGCGCTTCATTGCGTGAGGTAGAGAACACCCCGCTCATGGGCTGCTGCTGCGCCTGCTCAAAGGCTCTGGGCCAGGGCAGCAGCTCAAACTGGCACTTGACCTGAGTTCGCTCGCAAAGCTGTCGCAGCAAGGCCACATTGATGCCATCGACCTTGTCCTGTTCCAGGTAGCTGTAGGGTGGCATGTGCTCGGTGTATAGCTGAAGCTGGATGGCAGGTATTTCGGCCCAGACGGCAAGACTGAACAAGGCCCACAGCAAGCACCAACGCATCGTCGCTCTCCTTTCATGCAGACTGATACCAGCTTAGCGCAGAAAGGCCGGACCAGCCACCGTCGATTTGTACCCTCTTTCAGGTTATGATGCAAACGGATGCTGCAGACACCTGAGGAACCCATGAAACGCCGGGCTTTTTTACAACTTGCTGTTGCGACCCCAGTGGTGCTGTGGACCGGCCTGCATATTGGTGCCACGCTGCGACGGCCATCTTTGCAGGCATTAACCAATTATTTGGAACGCTTACCCTTGGCACAATTGCAGGCTCAGGGCGACTGGAGCCTGACTGAGATTTTTCAGCATTGTGCTCAAAGTGTGCGCTACTCCCGTGTTGGTTATCCAGAGTCGCGTTCCCGCTTGTTTCAACTGACCCTCGGTTCTACGGCACTGGCAGCTTTTAGCGCGGCTAACAAGATGCAACATCCGCTGAACGAGCCTTTACCCGGCGCTCCTCAATTGCGCGCCACTGTGCCCGTGGATGTCGCCCACGCCGAGCTCATTTCAGAGTTGGAGCAGTTCATGCAATGGCAAGGGCCGCTGGCACCGCATTTTGCGTATGGCCGTTTAAGTAAAGCGCAATACTACAATGCCCATTGGTTGCATCTGCAGGATCATCTGCAGGAGATAACGCTGGTGTAAGCATCGGCTTTTTCGGCTACAGCCAGCGCCGGGTTTGCTGGCAGTAGTGCTGCCAACTGTCGCCAAAACGCTCGGCCAGCGCCCGTTCCTCTGGCATTATTTGCCAATACTGCAACCAGAACACAAAGAGCGGCAGCCATAAAAAGCTGCTCAGGCTGTGCGACCAAAAGGATAGAGCCAGCAGCAACAACAGAAACCCCAGATACATCGGGTTACGGCTAAACTGATAGAGTCCATGGGTGACCAGCTGACTGCTGCGCTCCGGGTAGCGTGGGTCAACTGTGGTGTTGGCCCGGCGGAATTGCCAAAAAGCCCAGCCACAAAAGATGCTGCCATCCAGCAGCAACAGTATCGCCAACAGTTGACTGAACCACAGCGGCCAGGGCGCTGGCCAACTGGCTGTTAGCCAAATCAGCCCGGCAAAGACCACAAACAACAGTAAGGGCGGGATTTTCTTTTCCATAGCACAGGCTCCACAACAGGTTTTTTGCAAGCATAGCAAGTCTGAACCTGCTCCGGTCAAGCAGTAAAGCAACTGATCCGCCTTGTTTTAACCGTCTTTAACCGGTAACTTAGCGACACTTCAGCATGAATTTGCTGCAAATATCGGCAAACTATCCAGATAACAACGATAAAAGACGGGCTCATGGCAACTCACTCTTCCTATTCCGCAGCAACCTTGCGCGGCGATCTCTTTGGTGGCTTAACCGCGGGCATTGTCGCTTTGCCTCTGGCACTGGCGTTTGGGGTTGCTTCCGGGGCAGGGGCTGCCGCTGGTTTGTATGGGGCCATTGCGCTGGGCTTAGTGGCTGCGCTTTTTGGTGGCACCCGGGTGCAGATTTCCGGCCCAACCGGCCCGATGACGGTGGTGTTTGCCTCGGCCATTGCGGCTTTAGGTGGCAGTTTTGAAATGGCGCTGGCGGTGGTGCTGGTGGGTGGGGTGCTGCAAATTGCGCTGGGTTTGCTCAAAGTCGGCGGCCTGGTGCGTTATATTCCCTATCCGGTCATTTCCGGCTTTATGAGCGGTATCGGGGTGATCATTATTTTGCTGCAGCTGGCGCCGTTAATGGGGGCAGCGCCATCGCCGTCGCCGCTGCAAGCCTTGGCTAAATTACCGGATACGTTGGCAGAGCTGAATCTGCACGCTTTAGCACTTGGACTGATGACCTTCGCCATTGTCTGGTTTACCCCGATGCGCATCAGCCGTTACCTGCCGTCGCCTTTACTGGCGCTTTGTTTGTGTACCCTGGCTGCAGTGCTGCTGGAGTGGCAGGTGCCGGTGATTGGCGACATCCCAACCGGCCTGCCGGAGCTGCATCTGCCGCAGTTTAGTCTGGCGCAGTGGAGCCTGATTTTCACCTTGGGACTGACCCTGGCGCTGCTGGGCACTATCGACAGCCTGCTCACCTCGCTGGTGGCGGACTCCATCACCCGTACCCGGCATAAACCAAACAAAGAGCTGATCGGTCAGGGCCTTGGCAATGTGCTGTGCTCCTTTATCGGTGGCTTGCCAGGCGCCGGTGCAACCATGCGTACCGTGGTCAATGTCAATGCCGGTGGCCGCACCCGGTTAAGTGGCATGGTGCATGCGCTTTTCCTGCTGGCCTTACTACTGGGGCTGGGCCCTCTGGCGGCGCAAATTCCGCTGGCAGTGCTGGCTGGTATTCTGGTGAAAGTAGGGCTGGATATCCTCGATTACCGCTTGCTAAAACGCATTTCCGGCACGCCTAAGCCTGAAGTCATCATTATGCTCAGCGTCTTTGCCCTGACAGTATTGGTGGATTTAGTGATTGCCGTTGGCGTGGGTGTGGTGCTGGCGATGGGCCTGGTCACCTGGCGCATGGCCAAAACGGCGCACATTCATCTGGAAGACGACGAGCTGCTGGATGTGCCGGACGACCCAGAGCACCCGGGAGTGCGACTGGTGCGCCTAAGCGGCCCGTTGTTTTTTGGCTCCATGGCCGAGATGCTGGATCGGATGGACAAAGTCGACCAGGTACTGGATACCCACGACATCGTGCTGGATTGCCGCGGGGTCGATTACATGGACCTAACGGCGGTGTTTGCCATTGAAGACATGCTGCTAAAGTTGCAGCACAAAAAGCTGCGCCCCCGGCTATTGTTGGATGACGAAGCCTTTCGACAGCGCTTACTGGCACTCAATTGCCCAGCCTTTACCGAGCAAACGCTATGCACTTCCATCGAGCAGGTGCTAGCGAGTTGCTCAAACACGGATCGCTCCCGATGACAAATACCCCAGATCAACACAACACAGTGCCAGTGCAGGCACAACTTGATGCCTACAATGCCAAGGATATAGACGCCTTTTGTCGCTGTTACCACCCGGATATTGCCATTTACCGCATGCCGGCAAGCGCCCCGGCGCTGCTGGGGTTAGACGCACTGCGGCAGTTCTATGCCACCGAGCGCTTTGCCTTACCTGCGCTTCGCGCCCAAGTGCTAAGCCGGATGGTGGTTGGCAACAAGGTGATTG
>SKGJ01000120.1 GCA_007117525.1 Alkalimonas sp. | reverse complement strand
GCTTGTTTTGAAGTAGGGGATGAGCTTGGACTGGAGTTGGTGCGGCCAAAAGTGGGGGTTATGATTGAAGTACCGTCCATTATGTACCAACTGAACGAGCTGGCCAGCAAAGTTGACTTTTGCTCGGTTGGCACCAATGACTTAACTCAGTACTTGCTGGCGGTTGATCGCAACAATGCGCGGGTGGCCAGCTTGTACGATGCCATGCATCCTGCTGTGCTGCGAGCGCTGCATCAAATGGGGAAACAGCTTCAAGCCCTGCAGCTGCCCACCAGCATTTGTGGCGAGCTGGCTGGAGAACCCGCTGGTGTATTGTTGCTGGCCGCTATGGGCTACGACTCCTTTAGTATGAACAGTAGTCAGCTGGCAAAAATTAAGTGGTTGCTGCGTCGGGTACAGCTGACTGAGCTGCAGGCTTTGTTGCACGATGCTTTGCAAAGTGAATCCCCTAAAGCGGTGCGTCAAAAAGTTCATCGTTTCTTAGAACAAAAAAATCTGACCTCTCAGCTACGCTCCTGATTGTCTGGTACACTGATGCCCTTGGTCCATGTCAGCTAGATAAGCGTTAGCGTACAGTTAAGGAACTTTGCTTGCTAAGTATCATCGTTATTTCTGCATTGATGGGTGCCGTTGTTGGCTTGCTGGCCGGCTTGCTGGGCATTGGCGGCGGCCTTATTGTGGTGCCAGTTCTTTTGGTGTTGTTGCCAGCTTTTGGCATTGTGGGTGCGGAGCATGCCATGCTGGTCGCCATCGCGACCTCCTTAGGCTCCATTGTGGTGACCGCTACTTCCTCGGTGCGGGCACATCACAAATGGGGCAATATCCCCTGGCCATTGGCCAGTAAAATCATGATTGGCTCTGCACTGGGAGCCTGGTGTGTCGGCTACCTGGCACACCTGGTCGACGGCGTTGTGCTGCAGCGTATCTTTGCTGTCGCTGTCACTTTAATCGCACTGCGGATGCTGGGCTCCCGTTCCGTGGTCGGCAAGCGTGCGTTGCCCGGAGCTCCTGCAATGGTTGGCCTATCGGGGGCTTTTGGCGGCCTCGCCAGTCTGCTGGGGATCGGCGGTGGCGCCTTATTTGTGCCTATGCTGAATTATTTTTCGGTGGATATGAAGCGTGCCATCGGTTGTGCCGCAGCCAGTGGCATCGCCATTGCGCTTTTTGGAACTCTGGGCTATGTTACCGCCGGCTGGCAGCAGTACCAGTTAAGTGATGGCTTTTTGGGCTTTATTTACTTGCCCGCCATGCTGGGTATTGTGCTGACCTCAATTTTTACCGCTCCTGTGGGGGCGCGGCTAACGCAACAGCTGCCTGTGATGAAAATTAAGCGTTTGTTTGGTGTCTTTTTGATGCTGGTGGCGCTTCGAATGTTTTTTGCCTGATGAGTAAAGAGTGCCCATGTCACAATCCTATTTAACCTTCCCCAACATTGACCCTGTCGCCATCAACCTGGGCCCGCTGGCCATCCACTGGTACGGTTTAATGTACCTGGTGGCTTTTTTGATTGCCTGGTGGCTGGCCAACCGGGCAGCGGCCAGACCAGGCTCGGGCTGGACCAGGCAGGAAGTGAGCGACCTGCTGTTTTACGGCTTTTTAGGGGTGATCCTGGGTGGGCGTATCGGCTATGTGCTGTTTTATCAGTTCGACAGTTTTTTGGCCGAACCGAGCTATTTGCTGCGCGTTTGGGAAGGGGGGATGTCCTTCCACGGTGGCCTTTTGGGTGTACTGGTGGCTATGGCCTGGTTTGCCCGCAAAACCCGCAAAGATTTTCTAGCGCTGGGGGATTTTGCCGCGCCACTGATTCCGCTAGGCTTAGCGGCCGGGCGCATCGGCAACTTTATCAATGCCGAGCTTTGGGGGCGTGTTACAGACATGCCATGGGGCATGGTATTCCCTGGTGCCGGGCCACTGCCCCGGCATCCGTCACAGCTTTATCATGTGGCGTTGGAAGGGATCCTTTTGTTTGTAATCATCCAACTGGTTCGTCATTTCAAACCGGCCAAAGGCACTCTGGGTGGGGTATTTTTATTGGGCTACGGCATTGCACGTTTTATCGTCGAGTTTTTCCGTGAGCCGGATGCGCACCTGGGGGTACTGGCCCTGGGCATGACCATGGGGCAATGGCTCTGTCTGCCAATGATACTTGCGGGTCTTGGCCTTATTGGTTACAGCCAACTGCGTCATAAAACAACAGCGGGGGCCGCATGAAACAGTATTTAGCGCTTTGCCAGCGCATTATCGATGAAGGGCACTGGGTTGCCAATGAACGAACCGGCAAGCGTTGTCTGACGGTCATTAATGCTGATTTAAGCTACGATGTTGCTGCCAATGCTTTTCCGCTGATCACCACCCGGAAAAGTTACTGGAAAGCCGCCATTGCTGAATTGCTGGGCTATATCCGTGGTTATCGAAATGCAGCTGATTTTCGGGCGCTTGGTACCAAAACCTGGGATGCCAATGCCAACGACAATGCTGCCTGGCTTGCCAACCCGCATCGGCAAGGGCCGGACGACATGGGACGGGTTTATGGGGTGCAAGGCCGGGCCTGGGCCGGGCCGGATGGCCAGGTCATCGATCAGCTGAAAAAAGTGGTGGATGATTTGTCGCAGGGCAAAGACGATCGTGGGGAAATCATTACCTTTTACAACCCGGGCGAGTTTGACCGTGGCTGTCTGCGACCCTGCATGCACACCCATAACTTTTCGTTGCTGGGGGACACCTTGTACCTGACCAGCTATCAGCGCTCTTGCGATGTGCCTTTAGGGCTCAACTTCAATCAGGTACAGGTGTTTACTTTTCTTGCTTTAATGGCACAGATCTGCGGTTTAAAGCCGGGCAAGGCCTACCACAAAATTGTCAATGCACATATTTACGAAGACCAACTGGCGCTGATGCGGGATG
>SKGJ01000227.1 GCA_007117525.1 Alkalimonas sp. | reverse complement strand
TTTGGCCCGCAAACCCTGCACCGCTTGCCGGAAATGATCAAAGCCGTTACCGGTGATCGCGCCCCGGTGGTGGATGTGTCCTTTCCTGAAATCGAAAAATTTGACCGCCTACCGGAGCCAAAAGCCGAAGGACCGTCCGCTTTTGTCTCCATTATGGAGGGCTGCTCCAAGTACTGCAGCTTCTGCGTGGTGCCTTACACCCGTGGCGAAGAAGTCAGCCGACCGCTGGACGATGTACTGTTCGAAATCGCTCAACTGGCCGAGCAAGGCGTCCGTGAAGTCAACCTGCTTGGGCAGAATGTCAACGCCTACCGTGGCAGCATGCACGATGGCAGCATCTGCAGCTTTGCCGAACTGCTGCGTCTGGTTGCCGCCATCGACGGCATCGATCGCATTCGCTACACCACCTCGCACCCGGTGGAGTTTACCGACGACATCATTGAAGCCTACCGCGATATCCCGGAGCTGGTTGATCACCTGCACCTGCCGGTGCAATCGGGCTCGGATCGGATCCTGACATTGATGAAACGCGGCCATACCGCCCTGGAGTTCAAATCCCAGGTGCGCAAACTGAAAAAAGTCCGGCCCAACCTCAGCATGTCGTCCGACTTTATCATTGGCTTTCCTGGCGAGACAGCTGATGACTTTGCCGCCACCATGGCTTTGATCCAGGCCATCGACTTCGATATGAGCTTCAGCTTTATTTACAGCGCCCGGCCCGGCACGCCTGCAGCCGACTTGCCGGATGATGTCAGCGAGGATGAGAAAAAGCAGCGACTGTACATTCTGCAAGACCGAATCAACCAACAGGCCCTGCGCATTGCCCGCGGCATGCTGAACACCGAACAGCGGATTTTGGTGGAAGGCCCATCAAAGAAAAACCTGATGGAGCTCTGTGGCCGCACCGAGAACAACCGGGTGGTCAACTTTGAAGGCGATCCAAAGCTCATTGGCCAGTTTGTCGATGTTCGCATTACCGATGTTTTCGCCAACTCGCTGAAAGGCGTGCTGGTGCGCACCGAACAAGAAATGGGACTGCGCCGCGATGTCTCGCCGCAGCAAATTCTGGCCCGGCAGCCGAAAACGGATGACTTAGGGGTGACTCGCTTTGCTCCTTAACCTTCCAAAGGGCTGGCGCTGCCAGCCTGTTACCACACGAGGCCGCCTTTGAGCAGCACAGTCAATGAAAAAACCTTCAGCGCCAGCCCAGCCGATCAACAACGGCTGCTGTCGCTTTGCGGCCCTTTCGATGAGCATCTGCGTTTGCTGGAGCAGCGCCTGAAACTCAACATTGCGCACCGGGATGAGCACTTCCGCTTGCAGGGCGATGCGGCTGCGGTACGCGCTGGCTACTTTGTCCTTGATCACCTCTACCGCGATACCCAGCAGCAAGGTAAAGTGGTGGAACTCAGCATAGAGCAGGTCCATTTAATGATTCAACAGGCACAAAATGCCAGCCCGGAGTCCTCCGCATCGGCGGACTTTAGTCTGAAAACCAAGAAAGGTTTGCTGACACCGCGCAACCCGCATCAGAAACGCTACGTCGGCAATGTGCTCAAGCACGATGTGATCTTTGGCATAGGCCCGGCCGGCACCGGCAAAACCTACTTAGCCGTCGCCTGCGCCGTGGACGCGCTGGAGAAAAATCTGGTACGGCGTATTGTGTTGACGCGGCCGGCGGTTGAAGCCGGTGAAAAGCTGGGTTTTTTGCCCGGCGATTTATCGCAAAAAGTCGACCCTTACCTGCGCCCGCTGTACGACGCCCTGTTTGAAATGCTCGGCTACGATAAGGTCGAAAAATACCTCGAGCGTGGCATCATCGAAATTGCGCCGCTGGCTTACATGCGTGGTCGTACTTTGAACGATGCCTTTATTATTCTGGACGAAGGGCAAAACACCACGGTCGAACAAATGAAAATGTTTCTGACCCGGATTGGCTTTAACTCCAAAGCCGTCATCACCGGCGACGTCACTCAGGTCGACTTGCCCCGCGGCCAGTACTCCGGTTTGAAACATGCGATTGATGTGTTGTCCAATGTCGAGGCCATCAGCATGAATTACTTTGATGCCAAAGACGTGGTTCGTCACCCCATCGTGCAGCAAATTGTCCTCGCCTATGAAGCCCATGAAGCCGAAAAGCTGACAACCGCAGAGTCCGAAGCACCACAGTCAGCCAAAGCCCGCAGGTCGCGCAGCTGATGTTGCTTGAACTGGACCTGCAGCAGGCCACCGACGCCGCAGAGCTACCGACAGAGTCCCAGTTTCAGGCCTGGGCCAATCTGGCACTGGCTGCCTATCGGGATCAGGCAGAGCTCACCATCCGACTGGTGGACAGCGAAGAAAGCCGTCAATTGAACCATCAGTACCGAGGCAAAGACAAAGCCACCAATGTACTCAGCTTTCCGTTTCACTGCCCGCCAGGTCTGGAGCTGCCGCTGCTGGGCGATCTGGTCATTTGCGCCGAAGTCGTGGCTACTGAAGCCAAAGCCCAGGGCAAAACAGCAGAAGCACACTGGGCCCACATGGTGATTCATGGGTGCTTGCATTTGCTGGGATTTGACCATATAAAGGAGGACGAAGCCAAGCAGATGGAGCAGCTGGAAATAGACTTGCTGGCCAAACTTGGTTTCAACAACCCTTACCTGACGGATGCAGAGTAAGACCCCAATGACTTGCTGGAGCATAGTATTCATTCATGAGTGACGACACCCCCCACTCGGGCCGCGGTTCGGCGCCGAAATCCTGGCTGGATCGACTGGCCGGAATGTTCAACGCCGAGCCACAAGATGTCTCAGAACTTGAAAGCGTGATCAGCGAGGCTGCCAACAACCAGCTGATCGATGAAGATACCAAAGGCATGCTGCACGGCGTGCTGGATGTTTCCAAAATGCGGGCCAGGGACATCATGATCCCCCGCTC
>SKGJ01000124.1 GCA_007117525.1 Alkalimonas sp. | reverse complement strand
CGGCTACAAACTCATTGGTTACCTGGCCGCGGTAGACGTTCAGACCATTGCGCAGATGCACATCGTCCAGCAAGGCTTGTTTGTAGCCTTTGTTCGCCAACCGAATGATGTAAGGCAGGGTCACGTTGTTCAGAGCAAAGGTCGAAGTGCGAGGCACTGCGCCTGGCATGTTGGCGACACAGTAATGCACCACATCATCCACGATGTAGGTTGGATCCGCGTGCGTAGTTGGTTTGGATGTTTCCACACAACCGCCCTGATCGATGGCTACATCGACAATGGCAGCACCTGGCTTCATTCGTTTGATGTGATCAGCAGTGACCAGTTTTGGCGCTGCAGCGCCTGGTACCAGCACGCCACCAATCACCAAATCAGCGGCCAGTACTTCTTTTTCCAGCGCATCGGCTGTGGAGTAAACGGCTTTGACCGCACCATTGAACTGGGCATTGACCCGGCGCAGCACGTCGACGTTGCGATCCAGCACCGTGACATCGGCACCCAGGCCAACCGCCATTTGTGCTGCGTTGGTACCGACCATACCGCCACCAATCACAACGACTTTCGCTGGGGCAACGCCTGGTACACCGCCTAACAACATGCCTAAACCGCCGCAGGACTTCTCCAGTGCGCGGGCACCTGCCTGGATGGACATCCGGCCAGCAACTTCCGACATAGGAGCCAGCAGCGGCAAGCCACCTTTACTGTCGGTCACGGTCTCATAGGCAATGCAAACCGCTTTGCTTTTGATCAGATCTTCCGTTTGTGGCAGGTCAGGTGCCAGGTGCAGGTAAGTAAAGAGGATCTGGCCTTCACGCAGCATGGCGCGCTCAACGGCTTGAGGCTCTTTCACTTTGACAATCATCTCGGCTTTGGCAAAGACGTCGGCAGCTGTTGCAAGAACTTCGGCACCGGCTTCCTGGTAGTCGTCGTCGGTAAAGCCAATGCCAATGCCGGCATTGTGTTCAACGATCACCTGGTGGCCATGTTGGATCACTTCACGCACGCTGGCCGGGGTCATACCCACCCGGTACTCGTGGTTTTTAATTTCTTTAGGTACGCCAATCAACATAATGGAATCGCCTTTTTTGTAGGGTGTAAAATTTGGTGCTAGTATAATGCTAATTTATGAGAATTAATCTCTGTTTTGATGGCTCTATGTAGTGTAAAATCCTATTTAGATCTGAAAAAACAGAATAAGTGACTGCATGTTTTCGCAAAGTAAGAGCATTAAAAAGCTCGACAGAACGGATCGTAAGATTTTAGCTGAACTTCAGCGTGATGGCCGGGTTTCCAACGTGGAATTGGCCAGAAGGGTAGGGCTGAGCCCGACCCCCTGTCTGGAGCGGGTGCGTAAACTCGAAGCTGAACAATACATTCTGGGTTACAGCGCCCTGGTCGACCCGGTGAAAGTTGGGGCGGCTTTGCTGGTCTTTGTGGAAATTACCCTGAGCAAAACCTCGCCGGAGGACTTTGATGAGTTTAGCAAAGCGGTGCAAAAGCTGGATGAAATTCAAGAGTGTCACCTGGTCTCCGGCAGTTTCGACTTCTTGCTGAAAACCCGGGTATCCAACATGGCGGCTTACCGCGAGCTTTTGGGGGAAACCTTGCTACGTCTGCCCAGTGTGCGCGAAAGCCGGACTTACGTGGTGATGGAAGAAGTGAAACAAAGCAGTTTTATCAAACCCTGATCCAGCCTGGGTTCAGTTAAGGTGATTAAAGTTACCAATAGGGTGGAATTTCCAGCAGGCTGGGGCCAAACAGATGCATCCCAGGGCGCAGTCTGGTATCTTTCACCAAGCGGTTGAGCAACGATAGACAACAACAGTGAGGCGCGCTTTTGCCACGGATATCTTTCTTTAATTTAAACGGCGTTCAGCGATTGCTGGAAGTTGGGCTGATCCTTTGTTGTGGCCTGGCACTGTTTTTACTGCTGGCACTGATTTCTTTTAACCCGGCTGATCCCAGCTGGTCACAGACCGGCTATCAGCACGGTGTTTCCAATTATGCCGGACCTGTCGGCGCCTGGCTGGCCGATCTTCTGCTGTTTAGTTTCGGCTGGATTGCTTACCTGATGCCGGTACTGGTGGCAGGGCTTGGCTATTTGCTGTTCAAACGCTTTCATCATGTGCTGGAGCTTGACTACCTGATCCTGGGGCTGCGCTTGATAGGCCTGGTCCTGACCCTGATCAGTGCGACGGCGATCAGCAGCATGAACTTTAATGACATTTACTACTTTTCATCCGGCGGTGTAGTAGGCGATGTATTCAGCGGTTTGTTGTTGCCCTATTTAAACTTTGTCGGCACCACTTTGTTGCTGTTGTGCTTTTTTGCCACTGGCCTGACGCTGATGACCGGTATTTCCTGGTTTACTGTGATGGACGCCTTAGGCGCCTGGGTATGGCAGTTGGGGATCTGGTTGTTGCAGCTGCCATCCTGGTTGCAACAAAAATGGCAGCAAAACCAGCAGGAAGTTGCGCAAAGTCGTGCAAAGTCGTCGCCTGAAGCGGACAAGGATTGGCTGGATGAACCTGCTTTAGCCGGCTCACCAACGATCAGTACTGGCTTAGCACCAGCACCTTCGGCAGCGCTCCCTGGCCGGGCCGAGCCCAAGCTGCCTATCCAACCGCTGGAGCAAAAAGATGCCCGAGCTTTTTACAGCGTTGACGATTTGGCCGAGGATACCTTGTCATTCAGCGCGGTTGATGAACCGGAGCTGCCGGAACAGATAGAAAAAACATTGCGTCATACCGAGCTCAAACCGAAAACAGCCCCGCTGCTTCAGCCAGAGCTGGACGATGACGATGGCCCGGAGTCCGAGCCGCATGCGGTCACTGAGCTGCCGGGCCTGGAGCTGCTGGACCGACCGGATAAAGCCCAGAACCCGATTGATCCGGCCGATTTGGAGCGGGTATCCCGCCTAGTTG
>SKGJ01000411.1 GCA_007117525.1 Alkalimonas sp. | reverse complement strand
ATCATCGAAGCAGTCCGCCAACCGGTCACGCTCGACCATCATCAGGTGCGGTCCGGTGCCAGCATTGGCATTGCTCTGTACCATGCCGACTACCAGAGCCCGGACGAAATGCTGCGTGACGCCGATGCTGCCATGTACCAGGCAAAATCCCTTGGCAGCAATCGTTTTGTGTTGTTCAGTCCGGAAATGCTGGTGTCAAGCGACCCAAAGCCGCAACCTGAGGACCAGGCTCAGGCACCCACAGCCACTGCTCAGGCAAGTTAAGACTTTTTCAGCAATTGTCGCAGGCGATCAATGTTGGCTTTGCCCGTCTGCTGACGCTGCTCGGCGGTCTTGGGCTTCACGCTGGCTTGCCACTCCAAATCATCCTGCGGTAGCTCGTACAAAAACCGACTGGGCTCTGGCCGCATCACCTCGCCATACTGGCGACGCTCCTTGGCGTAGGTAAAATACAACTCTCGCTGTGCCCTGGTTATCCCCACATAAGCCAGACGCCGCTCTTCTTCAATGTTGTCTTCATCGATACTGCCCTGATGCGGCAAAATGCCTTCCTCCATCCCGACCATAAAGACATAGGGAAACTCAAGGCCTTTGGAGGCATGCAACGTCAGCAACTGTACCTGATCGGATTGTTCATCCTGCTCCTGCCGCTCCATCATATCGCGCAGCGTTAAACGACTGACCACCTCAGGCAAGGTCATCGGTTCCTCATCATCTTTACCCTCCAGCATGTCGACAATCCAGCGGAACAACTCGTTGACGTTCTTCATCGCCATTTCGGCTGCTTTGGGGCTGTTGCTGTTTTCGAACAGCCAGGCTTCGTAGTGGCTTTGCCGGATTAAATCGCGAATGGCTTCAGTCGGCTCCGAGCGCTTCACCTGCTCGCCAAGCGCCAGCATCCAGTTGGCAAATCCCTGTACCGCCTGATAGCTTCGGGCAGGCAAGCGCTGCATCAGCTCCGGTAAAAAACAACTGGCAAACAAGCTCACCTGCTGTTCGTGGGCGAGCGTTCCCACTTTTTCCAGCGTGGCCGCGCCAATTTCCCGCCTGGGGACATTGATAATACGCAGCAGGGCATTGTCGTCATCCGGATTGACCAAAAGACGCAAATACGCCATCACATCCTTAATCTCTGCCCGGGAAAAAAAGGAGGTGCCCCCCGAAATCCGATACGGAATGCGGTTATTCATCAGCGCCTTTTCAAAGATCCGGGCCTGGTGGTTGCTGCGGTACAGCAAAGCGTAATCTTTGTACTGAGTGCGGTTGCTAAAACGGTGTGAGATAATTTCAGCCACCACTTTTTCGGCTTCATCTTCTTCGTGTTTGCAGGGCAGGACTTTCAGCGGCATGCCGTAACCAATCTCACTAAACAGCTGCTTGTCAAACACATGGGGATTGTTGGCAATCAGAATATTGGCTGCTTTTAGAATGCGTTCGGATGAGCGGTAGTTTTGTTCCAGCTTAATCAGTCTCAGATTTGGAAAGTCCTGTTGCAGCAACGCCAGATTCTGCGGCTTGGCACCGCGCCAGGAGTAGATCGACTGGTCGTCATCGCCCACCACGGTAAAACGCTGGCGCTCGCCAACCAACAGCTTCACCAGCTGATACTGACTGGTGTTGGTATCCTGATACTCATCAACCAGCAAATAGCGAATTTTCTGCTGCCAGCGCTGCCGTACCTCGTCCTGGTGTTGCAGCAACAAGGTGGGCAATAAAATCAAATCGTCGAAATCAAAGGCATTGCAGGCTTTCAACAACTGATTGTACCTTAGGTAAAACTGCGCCTGCAGCTGTTCTTCCGGCTCCATGGCCCGCTTTAGTGCCAGCTCAGGCAGCATCAGATCATTCTTCCAGTTGGAAATTTTCTGCTGCAGTTGCTTCAGCAAGTCTTTGTCACCCAGGTAGTCGCTCTGGGTCAGCTCTTTTAGCAAGGCCAGCGAATCCTGATCGTCAAACAAACTGAAGCTGGCTTTGTACCCCAGGGCCCGATACTCTTTTTTCAGGATGCTGAGTCCCAAGGTGTGAAAAGTTGAAATGGTCAGGCCGCGACAAGCCGGTTTTGGCAACTGCAAGCCAATGCGCTCTTTCATCTCGCGCGCCGCTTTGTTGGTAAAGGTCACAGCAGCAATATGACGGGCCGGCAACTGGCATTGCTCTATCAGGTACGCAATTTTATTAATAATCACCCGGGTTTTACCACTGCCGGCACCGGCCAGTACCAGACAAGGTCCGGAGATGTAGTGCACGGCTTCATTTTGCTGGGGATTGAGTCTCATGGCCTGGAGTAACGCCTGCGTTGTCTTTCGGTTGCGACCGGACAGTTTACCGGAAAATCCGCTAAAAGAGCAGCGCAAGCTTTGTTATACTGAAGGAAATGCAAAAGCCACCGCAACCGGAGCCGGACTGTTATGATCGATCCAAAAAAAATTGAAGACTTAGCCAAGCAAATTGGTGCTGTGATCCCAGCTCGGGTTCGCCAGGCTGCTGATGATGTCGAAAGTAAAATCAAAGTGGTTTTGCAACAAAAACTGGCCGATTTGGATGTCATTAGCCGGGAAGAGTTTGATGTGCAGCGTCAAGTGCTGGCGCGGACCCGTGAAAAATTAGACGCTTTGGAACAACAGGTAGCCCAGCTGATGGCGCAAAATAACCAGAGCAACCAACCACCTTCGGCACCGCCAAGTTCCGATCAACAGTAAAACGGGTCGCATGGCTGCATGTCGCGGCCAGTCAGGACAAGCCTTATTAGGAGATCACCTTATGAATGCTCTTCCCTCTATCGCCACCTGTGTCAGTGCATGCGCCTTGCTGCTTGGCAGCAGTCTGGCCATCGCCGCGGATCAGTTGATTTTGGCGGGCCAATTGCTTGATGTTCGCAGCGGCGAGCTCAAAGCCAATCAAGCCATTTTGGTGCAAGAGCAGCGTAT
>SKGJ01000339.1 GCA_007117525.1 Alkalimonas sp. | reverse complement strand
TGAAGGCCAGCCGCATCGCATCGTCGCCACCTTGCATGTACCAGTTGTGCAGGTTGCGGAAGGTCAGTACCCGATCAGCACTGTTGTCTGGTGCGATTTGCACGCCCTCAACCGGGGCGAACTCGCTCAGTTGAACTCGGCTGTAGATGGGGTGTGAGGCCATTTTTTCGCGAAAAGCGGCCCGTGAACGCTGGGCAAAATCGGAGCTGCTGTTGGCCGGGAAATGGGCGGCATACAAGGTGCCTTCGTCATGCAGTAACGGAGCCAGGATCTCGGTATACCAGCCTGCGCCCGGTGAGATTTCGACCACGGTATGCTGGGACTGGACTCCGAAAAAGTGCAAGGTTGCAACAGGGTTACGGAAGTTATCCCGGGTTTTATTGGCTTCGGTGCGGCTGGGGTGATCCACTGCGGCTTGAATGGCGGCTTCGGAAGCCACCAGCGAGCCACTGAACACGATAGCGATAAAGCAAAGCCAGCGGTAGTTGGTATTTTTTGCCGTCATGGGGGTATCCTGTGGTTGGGTTGAATTTCGTATCTACCCGGTGCGCCAGGCGAAGTACCCCTGGACTGCACGCACACTGCCGAGGTGGGCTAGTGTAGCAAAGTCCGGCAAAAAAAGCAGCGCCTTAGACAGGCGCTGAGCACCAAGCTGGCAAGCATCCATTCTGGTTCCAGCTTTCCCTGGCGCTGTGTTAGAATTGCGACCTTGAACAAAGGGTACGCTATGCTGGAACAAATCAAAATTGTGTTGGTGGGAACCTCCCACAGCGGAAACATCGGCTCGGTCGCCAGAGCCATGAAAACCATGGGGCTGAGTCGCCTTTGTCTGGTGCAGCCCAAGGCGGAAGTGGACGGGCAGGCTTATGCGCTGGCCGCCGGAGCCAGTGAACTGCTCAGCGAAGCAGAGCACTTCGACGCTTTGGGCCCGGCGGTGGCTGATTGTGGTTTGGTAGTCGGCACCAGTGCCCGCTCACGCACACTTTCCTGGCCGATGTTGGAGCCGCGCTCGCTGGGAGAGCTGGCGGTGCAGGAAGCGCACAGTCATCAGGTGGCGCTGGTGTTTGGCCGCGAAAGCAGCGGACTGAGCAACGACGAATTGCAACTTTGCAATTACCATGTCTGCATTCCGGCCAATCCAGAGTACAGCTCGCTCAATCTGGCGATGGCGGTGCAAATTATCGCCTACGAAGTCCGAATGGCGGCACTGGCCCAGGAGCAGGCGGTTCAGCCTCTGGAGCCGGTTGCCTACCCGGACTCCAGCCAGATGGAAAACTTCTACCAACATCTGGAGCAGACGCTGGATCAAAGCGGCTTTATCATCCGGCAACACCCTGGGATGGTGATGACCAAGTTGCGGCGTTTGTTCAACCGGGCGCGGCCTGAAGAAGCTGAATACAATATCCTGCGTGGCATGCTGACTTCGGTGCAAAAGCGTATTCGCTAGGGCCTGCAGCGCTTTGAAATACCTGACCAGGCTGCATGGTTTAATACTTGACTGAAATAGTCGGGAATGTACAATGGTGCCCATGAACAGCGGTGAGGCATCAGGCATCACCACCGGAGTGCAGCATGAGATTAACGTCAAAGGGGCGCTACGCCGTCACGGCCATGTTGGATGTCGCCCTGCATCACAACAAGGGTCCGGTATCCCTGGCCGATATTTCGGAGCGTCAGGGCATCTCCTTGTCCTATCTGGAGCAGCTATTTGCCCGTCTGCGCAAACGTGGCCTGGTGAGCAGTGTGCGCGGCCCGGGTGGCGGTTACCAGCTGGGTCGTGCTGCCGATACCATTGCCGTGGCTGAAGTGATCAGTGCGGTGGATGAATCGATCGATGCCACCCGCTGCCAGGGCAAGTCGGATTGCCATGGCGGCGTCCGTTGCCAAACCCATAGTTTGTGGAGTGACTTAAGTCAGCGGATTGAAGACTTTCTGACCAGCATCACTCTGGCTGAGCTGGTGACGCAAAACGATGCTGACGACAAAGCCAACGCCAAAGCTGGCCCAGCTTCATCCGAGCACAGTATTCAGGTAAACTGCCAGCTCTAATTGTTGTTGTTTCAGCGGAACCCAAAATGAAACGTCCCATCTACCTGGATTATGCCGCCACCACGCCTGTCGATCAGCGCGTGGCCGATAGCATGATGCAGTACCTGACCTTTGATGGTCACTTCGGCAACCCGGCCTCACGTTCGCATCGCTATGGCTGGCAAGCCGAAGAAGCGGTGGAGCTGGCGCGCAGTCAGGTCGCTGAGCTGATCAATGCCGATCCCAGAGAAATCGTCTGGACGTCAGGGGCCACCGAGTCCAATAACCTGGCTATCAAAGGCGCGGCACAAAGCTACGCCAGCCGCGGCAAGCATTTAATCACTGTGAAAACCGAGCACAAAGCGGTGCTGGATCCGATGCAAGCGTTGGAAGCCGAGGGATTTGAAGTCACTTATCTGGATGTGGCTGCCAATGGTTTGTTGGATCTGGCCACCGTCAGGGCGGCGATTCGGCCGGACACCATCCTGCTCAGTGTGATGTTCGTCAACAATGAAATTGGCGTGATTCAGGACATGGTCAGCCTGGCTGAAATTTGTCAGCAAAACGGTGTTTTGCTCCATGTTGATGCCGCCCAGGCCGCTGGCAAAGTGGCCATCGATGTGCAGCAACTGCCGGTCGATCTGATGTCCTTCTCGGCGCATAAAGTGTATGGGCCCAAAGGTGTTGGTGCTCTCTATGTACGGCGCAAGCCGCGTATCCAGCTGGCAGCGCAAATCCATGGCGGCGGTCATGAGCGAGGCATGCGCTCCGGTACTTTGGCCAGTCATCAGCTGGTGGGTATGGGCGAAGCTTTTCGGATTGCTCGTGAAGAAATGGCGGACGAAACACAACGGCTGGAGCGGTTACGCCAGCGCTTGTGGCTGGGGCTGAGTTCGATTGAGCAGGTGTTTCTGAATGGCGACAGCCAACAGCGGGTTCCCGGAATTCTCAATATCGCTTTTGGTCAGGTGGATGGCGAAACACTGTTGATGGCACTGAAGGACATTGCGGTATCCACCGGCTCAGCCTGCACCTCGGCCAGCCTGGACCCGTCTCATGTGCTGCGTGCTTTGGGGGTGTCGGATGCGCTGGCGCACAGTTCGATTCGCTTTAGTCTTGGTCGCTATACCACGGAGGCGGATATCGATCACACCATAGCAGTGGTCACATCGGCCATCGGCCATTTGCGTGCTTCGCCATCCTTGTGGCAACACAGCTGACAAAAGACCGGTCGAGCTGTAGACAGCTGGAGTGGTTTGTGTTTTTTTTGTGACAAAAATTGAATTTTATCTTCATGATAAAGCCAGCGCCTTGATTTACGCTGGCTTTTTTGATGCGCATACTGGCGTTTTCTCAGGCCTCAGCTAGGCTAAAAAAAGTTCCCCGTTAAAACCATTATTTTTTTCGGAGTGAAATCAATGAGAAAATCCCTTCTCGCCGTCAGTGCTTTATCGTTCGCTTTTGCTTTACCGGTCCAGGCTGATCTGCATATCAATGGCTTTGCCTCCATCACAGCAGGTACCACTACCGGCAGCAACGACCAGCTGTATGGTTACAGCAACGAGCTGGACTTTAAAAACGAAAGTTTGTTTGCCATTCAGGTGCGCTCGGATTTAGGCGACCGTTTATCCGTTACCGCTCAAGTGATGGGACGTGGCAGCAACGATTTTGATGCCCGCTTTGAGTGGGCTTTCCTGACTTACGAGTTGACCGATGCCATGCGGATTAACGCCGGCCGGCTCCGAACGCCTTTTTACCGTTTTTCCGATTTTATGGATGTCGGTTTTGCCTACGACTGGCTCAGGGTCCCTCAAGGTGTCTATGGCCTTGGGCTCGACAATATTGAGGGCGTTTCCCTGTACCGGATGGCGCAGCTGGGTGACTTTGAATCCAGTTTGCAATTGCTGTGGGGCTCCTTTAGCGGCGGTATTACCCTGGCTGGCAACTCGGCCAATGCGCGCATTGATAATATCGCAGGCATCACCTGGGAGCTGGAGCGTGACTGGTTCTCGTTTCGGGCAGCTTACCTGAACGGTAAATCGACCATTGAGGCTCCGGCGTTATCGCCGCTTTTTGCCGGTTTGTCTCAGGCGGGATTGGGTGGACTGGTTGCTGCATTGGATTTTAATGACGATACCAGCGAATTCATTGGCTTGGGTGTGACCTTGGATCAGGGCGATTGGGTTCTGATTACCGAGTACAACCGGATTGATGTCAAAGACTCTTTCTTTGCCAAGCGTGAAAACTACTACCTGTCTTTGGGTTATCGGCTGGATGTTGTCACGCCCTTTGTTTCCTACGAGCGCGAAGATCATCGCAGCAAATCAGAGCTGTACCAACCTTTTATCAGCGTGCTGCCAGAGGCGTTATTGCAACCTCTGATGGCGGTGGTGGAAAGCCAGGCGGTGGATACCAAAACCTGGAATCTGGGGCTGCGCTACGATTTTCATCCAGCTGCTGCTTTTAAGGTGCAGTACAGCAGCCAGAAAAATGATTTGTCGGGTCACCGACACGATTTGATCGCTGCTGGCGTCGACATCGTGTTTTAGGAGCAGGTTATGCGTATTCGAACTCTGATTATGGCCATTGCCCTGCTAAGTGCTTCGGCCTTGCATGCGGAGCCGCTGGCCATCGTGGTGCATCCGTCCAATATGGCAGAGTTAAGTGGCGACGACCTCTCGCGTCTGTATCTCGGGCGAAGTCGGACTTTCCCCAATGGCGACTCGGCCATTCCAATTAACCTGGCAGAAGGCATGCCTGCCAGAGAACGTTTTGATGAGCGGGCTTTGAGCCGAAGTTCAGCTCAGTTAAAAGCCTATTGGTCCAAACTGGTCTTTACCGGCAAAGGGACGCCACCGCAGGAGGCGGAAAGCCACGAAGAAGTTCTTAAATTGGTAGCCACCAACCCCAGCATTATCGGCTATCTGCCGGCATCGCAAGCGGACGATCGTGTCCGAGTCGTGATGCAGCTGGATTAGTTGAACAGGAGAGCATAATGAAGAAAAGCTTACTAGTGACGGCCTCGGGTCTCTTGCTAATGCAGCCATTGGCACATGCCAACGTAGATATCTCTGGCTACGCCTCGGTGATTGGCGGGCGGGTATTGAGTGGTTCAGGTGTTGAGGCCTTTGACTTGCCACCAACTTTTTTAGCCAATTACCCTTTGGTTGGTGTCTACGAAAAAGAATGGACTTTCAAGCCGGATACCCGCTTTGGCTTGCAGTTCCGTGCCAATCTAATGGATGGTTTGTCAGCGACAGCTCAGGTGGTTGCCCGCGGTGCGGATGACTTTGATGCCCGCTTTGAATGGGCCTATCTGTCTTACGACCTGAACGATCACTGGACGCTGCAAGCCGGTAAAAAGCGTTTGCCATTGTATTATTATTCGGATTTTTTTGATGTTGGCTACGCCTACCTCTGGATCCGGCCACCCGCGGACAACTACACCTGGCAAATTTTCAACTACACGGGTGTCAACGCCATGTTTAATTACTTTGTCGGTGACTGGGACATCAGCGGCAATATCTACACCGGCCGGGAAGATGACAAAGAAAACAAACTCTTGTCGCAATTTTTTGGCTCGGTACCGGTACGGGAAATCTGGAAAGATATCGTTGGTGGGGTCGTCAACCTGAACCGGGATTGGCTGGATATTCGCTTGACCTACATGACTTACATCAATGAGCGTTACCGGACCATCGACGGTATCGAAGAGCGGGTGACCTGGGGTGACTCCTTAACCCGGCGAGGTAAGTTTGCCGGTATCTCAGTCAACATGGACTTTGGTGACTGGTTGTTGCTGTCTGAGTTAAACCGGCTCGATCTGGATGGATCCAAGTTCGATACTTACATGGTATCTGCTGGTTATCGTATTAATCAATTTACCCCTTACATTTCGTTCGCCGATTTTGACAGCGAAAATGAGAAGCACAACACCACCAGTCTGGGACTGCGCTGGGATTTTCATTCCAATGCTGCCTTTAAATTCCAGTACGATGATGTCAATGATAAAGGGGTGCCGGGTTGGGAGGTTGCTGGTGACAGCAAGTCCGTTTCTTTCGGTATCGACCTGGTTTTCTAAGGAGGAGCTATGAACTATCTAAAAGCCATGCTGGGCGCTTTGTTGTTGTTATCAGGAGCTGCTCTGGCCGAAATTTCGGTGATTGTGCATCCATCCAATACGGTAAGTGTGGACCAGTCCGATCTGAACCGCTTGTTTTTAGGACGCGGTAGCAACTTTAGTGACGGCAACAGGGCTACGCCGCTCAATCTGGCAGAGGGGCAAGCTGCTCGTGAGCATTTTGACACTCAGGTGCTGAATCGAAGTTCTGCTCAGCTCAAAGCCTATTGGTCGCGGCTGGTTTTTACCGGCAAAGGCACGCCGCCGGCTGAGCACCCTAATGCGGCTGCCATGAAGGCGGCTGTTGCGGCCGATCCTACAGCCATCGGCTACATTGCCAGCAGCGATGTTGACGATACTGTTCGAGTCGTTGCGACTTTCTGATCGTTTACCCTGCTCGCAATTAGAAAAGCTTCCGCCAGACGGAAGCTTTTTCTTTTTGCAAACTCATCTGCTAAAAAATAGGTTTTTTGCAACAGATCACGTATAATTTCGCGCCTTTAAAATTTAACCAACTCACCAAGGAGTCCTTTCATGGCCTTAGAACGTACTTTCTCGATTGTTAAACCAGATGCAGTGGCAAAAAATCTGATCGGTGCTATCTATCAGCGCTTTGAAGCTGCAGGTCTGCGTATTGTGGCGTCAAAAATGCTACACTTGAGCAAAGAACAGGCTGAAGGTTTCTATGCAGAACACAAAGAGCGTCCTTTCTTTGGTGCTCTGGTTGCTTTTATGACCTCTGGCCCTGTGATGGTGCAGGTACTGGAAGGTGAAGATGCGGTTCGCAAAAACCGTGAAATCATGGGCGCTACCAATCCGAAGGATGCCTTGGCTGGCACTTTGCGTGCTGATTACGCCGACAGCATTGACGAGAATGCCGTTCATGGTTCGGATGCTGCAGAGTCTGCAGCGCGTGAAATCGCCTACTTCTTTACCGATGCGGAAGTTTGCCCACGCACCCGTTAATCGGCACCGGTAGCATAACATCAAGGGGGCATCGCCCCCTTGTTGCGTCTTAAACGGCGTGAGTATTGAGTGACAAGGGCAGCGCAGTTTTGGCCAGACAGGAATGATGACAATGACAACACAGACCGCAAAAACAAATTTGCTGAACTTAAATCGCGAGCAAATGAAGTCGTTTTTTGCTGAGATGGGCGAAAAACCCTTTCGCGCGGATCAGGTCATGAAGTGGATTTACCACTACTGTGTGGACGACTTCGATCAAATGACCAATGTCAATAAGGTGTTGCGCGAAAAGCTCAAGCAGTTGTGCGAAATTCGGGCGCCAGAGGTTGCCACCAAGCAAGACAGCGCGGATGGCACCATTAAGTTTGTGATGCGCCTCGATGGTGGTCAGGAAGTTGAAACGGTCTGGATCCCGGAAAAAGACCGCCGCACCCTGTGTGTTTCCTCACAGGTAGGTTGTGCACTGGATTGCTCCTTTTGTTCGACCGCGCAGCAAGGCTTCAACCGCAACCTGACGGTGGCCGAGATCATTGGCCAGGTCTGGCGGGTCAGTCAGTTGATTGGCAGCTTTGGTGAGACCGGTGAAAAGCCAGTAACCAATGTGGTGATGATGGGCATGGGCGAGCCTTTGCTCAACATGAACAATGTTATCCCTGCGATGGAACTGATGATGGAAGACTATGGCTTTGGTCTGTCCAAGCGCCGGGTTACGCTAAGTACGTCTGGTGTTGTGCCCGCCCTGGACGCGATGTTGGGTAAAATTGATGTTGCTCTGGCTATTTCGTTGCACGCTCCCAATAACGTGCTGCGTAATGAGCTGGTGCCGGTCAATAAAAAGTACCCAATGGAAGAGTTTTTGGCGTCCTCTCGTCGCTATGTTGAGTGGTCGAAAGCCAATGACAAAGTCACGGTTGAGTACGTGATGCTGTCAGGCATCAACGACAGTATGGAGCAGGCTCATGAGTTGGCACATGCGCTGCGTGATACGCCGGCCAAGATTAACCTGATCCCCTTCAACCCATACCCTGGCTCACCCTACAGCCGCTCCAGCAACTCGCGCATCGATCGCTTTAATAAAGTCTTGCAAGAACATGGTTTTACCGTCATGGTACGTAAGACACGCGGTGACGATATCGATGCTGCCTGTGGTCAGTTGGTTGGGGATGTGGTTGATAGAACCAAACGTCTATTAAAAAAACAAATGAAAGGTCAGGAAATTTCGGTCAGAATGACCTCATAACGCAAAGGACAGGAAAAATAGCATGCAAAAACTGTCGGTTAGCATGGTGGTTGTCAGTGCATTGGTGTTGTCAGGCTGTGTGTCTGAAAGTACTTATGTCGGCTCAGACAGGCCTGTGCAACAACGGCAGGTCGACAATACCGAGGCGGCTCGGACCCGGATGTCGCTCGGGCTCAACTACCTGCAACGTGGTGAGAATGCACAAGCTATTTTTAATCTGGAGCGCGCCAGAGCCTTGGCTCCTCAACTGCCCGAAGTCTACAATGCACTGGCTTTTTACTATCAAAACGTCAATGAGCCTGAGCAAGCCGAAGCCGCCTACAAGCAAGCTTTGGCCCGTGATCCGGACAATGCCGATACCTACAACAATTACGGTGCTTTTCTTTGCCAGCAAGGCAAGTACGACGAAGCCGAACACTTGTTGCTGACCGCCATTCGCCGGCCTGGCTACATGCGGGTATCTGAAAGTTACGAAAACCTGGCTTTGTGTCAGTTGCAACAAAACAATTTTAGCCGGGCGCAGCGCTATCTGGAGTCGGCAGTTTTGCACAGTGGCAACCGCATTAGCAGCTTATTGAATTTGGCCGGGCTTGATTATGCCATGGGCAATCATCAGCGGTCGCGACAACATCTAACCCGTATCCAGCGGCTGGGCCATGTCTCTGCCGACAGTATTTTGCTAAGCTATTTGCTGGCTGACAAAGAGCTGGATGAGGACACGCAGCAAAACAGTCGGGAACTGTTGCTGCAAGTTTATCCAGACAGCGATGCGGCACGTTTGCTGCGCCAGAATCGGTTGCAGGACAGTGAGTTCGAGCAGCTCAGAGAGCGCTACAAACAATACCTGATTGCCAACCTCGAGATGCCAGAGTCAGCACCTGAGCGCACAGCAGAGCCGGAACAGCCGCAAATTCGTATTGTGCGCCGACAGTCGGCACAAACAGAGTCAACGCCAGCGATTCGCTCCGAGTCTTTAGCCCGTACCCGTCCCGATTCCAGAGCGGTTGAGCCCGTCCAGAGTCCTCGTGAAACTGCTCAGGACGCACTGGCACGGCACGAAACCAGCTCCATTGCTGCCAGTTTAAGTCAGCCACAACCATTACCGGAAGCCAGTACCGCCTTACCTCAACGAGCGGAAGTCGTCGCCACCGAGCCTGCTACGTTAAGCTTTGAGCCTGAGGTATTATCGGATACTGAACTCCGCCAACGCATGCAGCAAAGCATGAATGCTTTGCTGGACAGTCAACCATTGCCAATGGTCACACCATTTTCCGAGTTGACGTCTGACGTCGATGGGTTAGCAGCAGAGTCAGAAACGGTTGAAAACGGCACCGCAGCGTTAAATTCTGACATCAGCACGGAACTTTATACCCAAGAGTCGGTCCACTCTGAGGTTTCCGAAAACTCCAGTGTTCAGTCTGCGCCTGCCAGCCACGAGAGTATAAGCCGCCATGCTGAGACCATGCAGTTTGAAGAACCTCCGTACCATAAAGTGCAGGCGGGGGAGTCACTGTTTGCCATTTCGATGCAATACAACATCCGGCTGGAGCGTCTGCAACAATGGAACCGGCTGTCACCGGGTGACAGTATCCGTGTTGGTCGGCGTTTGTGGCTGGCCGAGCCACCGCCAGAATCTGAACGGGTGGTGACAGTTGCTGAAGTAGTAAGGCCTGATTACCATATTATCGCCGAGGGAGACACCTTGTTTAGTATTTCCATGCGTTACAACGTGCGGCTGGCACGCTTGCTGGAGTGGAACAATCTGACAGAGCGCAGTCGCGTTTACCTTGGGCAACGCATTTACCTCATTGATCCGGCACAATTGACTCATGACAACTGAATACACAGCAGCTGACGACGCTTCTAATGAGCTGCGGGCTGGTGAGCTGCTAAAAAGCGCCCGCAAAGAAAAAGGCTGGTCGCAAAAAGAAGTTGCCAGTCAGCTGAATCTGCGAATGGCGCTGATCGAAAGCATGGAGGCCGATCAATACGAGGCAAACTTGCTGCCGACCTTTATTCGAGGCTATCTTCGTTCGTACGCTCGCCTGCTGAAGATCCCGGAACAACAAGTTCTGGCTGCTTACGAGCAGCATCATGGCAACCAGACCATCGAACCACGCACCATGCACAGCTTTTCCAACCGCACCGAAAAAGAAGCCACAGAAAGTCGCTTTATGTTGTTGACTTACCTGGTTGGAGCTCTGTTATTGGGCTTGTTGTTGCTGTGGTGGTGGCAAACGCACTGGCTGACCGATACCAACGTTAGCAACACGACGGATAGCAGCAGCATAGAGTCCGCTATTTCTGGTGCTTTCCCTACTGAAGCTGTGATTGATACGGATGTTGAACCCGAGGAACTGGTGCCGGGAACAGCAACGGCAACGGCAACGGCTGTACCCGTGCAAGTCCCTAGCGCCCTGACTGCCTTGCTGGAGGTCAGTGAAATAAATAATGAGGCTGAGCTGGCTGCGCCAGAGCCGACAGCGGATGTTCAGCAGCTACGAATGGCATTTTCGGAAGACTGCTGGATTGATGTGTTGGACGCAGATGGTTCCCGAGTGGCTTTTGGCACCAAAGTCGCAGGCTAC
>SKGJ01000133.1 GCA_007117525.1 Alkalimonas sp. | reverse complement strand
GATGCCAAGTCGCAGTTAAGCTTTATCTACGAGAACGGCAAGCCTGTCGGCATCGATGCCGTGGTTTTGTCGACTCAACATTGCGATACCATCAGCACGGACGATCTGCGTGAGGCAGTGATGGAAGAAATCATCAAGCCGGTACTTCCGGCTGAATGGTTGAACAGCCAAACCAAGTTTTTCATCAACCCGACCGGCCGCTTTGTCATTGGTGGGCCAATGGGCGACTGTGGTCTGACTGGTCGTAAAATCATTGTTGATACTTATGGCGGCATGGCTCGCCATGGTGGTGGTGCTTTCTCTGGTAAAGATCCATCAAAAGTGGATCGCTCTGCTGCTTATGCCGCTCGCTATGTTGCGAAAAACATTGTGGCGGCAGGCTTGGCTGAGCGCTGTGAGATCCAGGTATCCTATGCCATTGGTGTGGCTGAGCCGACTTCGATCAGCGTCGAAACCTTTGGCACCAGCAAGCTGGAAGAAAGCCAACTGATTGGTTTAATCCGCGAGCACTTTGATTTGCGTCCGTACGGACTCATTGAGATGCTGCAACTGGAACGCCCCATCTATCTGCCAACGGCTGCTTATGGCCATTTTGGCCGGGATGAGTTCCCGTGGGAACAAACCAACAAAGCAGAAGCGCTGCGTCAATACGCCAAGTAAGCTTCCCCAAAAAAATCCCCCGCACAATGCGGGGGATTTTTTTATTCACTTGTAGCCATTTAATCCGGGCTCAAAAGCTCTCTTCAGGAGCTTCCAATCGAGGGCGACGGATTTTTGCACTGGCTTTTAGCGCCGCTAACATGGCTTCGTACGACTGCTGCGCTTGCTGATTGGCAAAACGCTCCAGATCTTCCACCTCTGGCAGTTCAGTGACTTCCACATCACGCACCGCAGTGACAGCGACCAGCGCCATGTCGCCATTCATTAGCTCAACCAAATCGGCTGTTGCAGGCTGATTTTCGGACGGGCGTGGCAAGGCGAAAGCTTTCGCGCGAACTTCAGCATCCAGACTGCCGCCAAAACGCGAGGTGTCGCTGGCAAACTGTGGCTCAAGTCCTACAGCCATGACCGCAGAGGTAAAGTCACCTTCTTGCTGAAATGCCGCCAACACAGCTGCAGCTTGCTGGCGAGCCAACTCTGAGCTTAGCTGTTGCCGCACCCCTGCAACAACCTGATCGCGCACTTCGTCCAGAGACTGGGTTCGGGCTGGCTGATGGTCGGTCACCCGCGCCACAATCAGATGCTGAGCACCCACTTCGATCGGTTCACTGTTCAGGCCTTCACCAATAAAGCGCAAATTAAACAGTCGCTGCAGCACTTGCGGATGATTCAGTGGCGCGGCGGCTTCCTGGCGCGAAAACAAGGCCTGGCTACGCAATGGCAACTGTGTCATATCGGCAGCTTCTTGCAGGTTGTCCGGTACGTCAAAGCTGACATCGGCCAATAATTGTTGCAGTTCGAAGAAACGATCGTAGGCTTGCTCTTGTTGCAATGCCTGGACGATTTCGCCCTGAACCTCAGCAAAGTCACGTGCTACCGTAGGCTCAAAACGGTGCAATTTGATAATGTGATAACCAAAGCTGGTTTGCACCACACCACTTAATGCGCCTTCTTCAGACAAAGCAAAGGCTGCCTCTTCAAAAGCGGCTTCCATATCCCCCCGGTTTAACCAAGGCAGTACACCACCCTCGGCTGCGGAAAAGGTGTCATCCGACTCTCTGGCAGCAACTTCAGCAAAATCGGCTCCGGCCTCAAGCTCGGCCAAAATGCTTTGAGCCCGCTCTTCAAGCTCACTGTCCGCCCCCATGCTCTCAAGCAAAATGTGAGCAACCTGACGGCGCTCTTGTGTGCTGTACAGTGCCAAGTTGGCTTGGTAAAAAGCCTTCGCCTCGGCTTCTGATACGGCGATGTCTTTCGCAATTTGCTCAATCGAAAGCTCAATAAATTCGACTGCGACTTTTTCTTCAGTTTCAAAGCGTGCCAGTTGATCGTAATAATACTGCTCAATTTTGGCATCGGTGACCTCGACTTGGTCGCTAAACTGCTCAGCAGAAAATTTGACGAACTGAATATCCCGACTTTGCTGCTGCAAGGTCATCAGACGCTGCAACTCATTCGGCGTTGCAAACTCAGAGAGAATCAGGCCTTGAATCAGTTGTTGGCGCATCATCTGCTCGCGCAACATTTCACGAAATTCGCCGGTTTGCAAACCTGCCTGACGCAGCAAAGCAAGGTAGCGATCATTGTTAAAGACACCACCGACCTGAAACTCAGGTAAGGTGCGGATCACTTGGCGAATGGCCTCATCGCTGATGCGTAAGCCCAGCTTCTTCGCATGTTGCTTTTGCAAGGTTTCATCAATTAAACGCTCAAGTACATCTGCGCGAAAACCAGCCATGTAGCTTGGATCGGATGTCAGCAGCTCGAACATCTCGCCAAACTGCTGTTCCATCCGTGCCCGCTCATTCTGATACGCCTGCTCCAGGGCAGCGCGGGAAACGCCTTCACCATTGACTTCAGCCGCCGGCGTTTCCTGACTGGAACCCAGATAGCCCCCTACACCCGCTAAGGCGAATGTCACGATTATCAAGCCCAGAATAATCTTGGCGGTTAGCCCTTGTGAACCTTCTCTGATTTTCTCTAACATCGTGCCTTTATCTCTGTTTGCTACGCAACATTATAAAAAAAGCGCATCTTAACAGATGCGCCTTTCTGATAGAAGCCTTCGTAGCAGAGCTGGTCAAAGAGCGGAACCGTGACACTAGAGCTGTGCAATAATGGCGGAGCTGCTGCTGCGTGGCTGAGTTACCCGGCGCGCCGGGCAAGTTTCATTCTTAGTTGACAGCGTCTTTTAACGCTTTGCCTGGCTTGAATGAAGGAATTTTCGCTGAAGCGATCTGGATAGTAGCACCGGTTTGTGGGTTACG
>SKGJ01000158.1 GCA_007117525.1 Alkalimonas sp. | reverse complement strand
GTCTTTAATGCGGTTCGTTTTGGTGAGTTTAGCGTGTCCAATGGACGCCTGTACAACCCAACACAAGTTGTCAGCCCTGGTGCAGAAGCCCAGGCTTTGACGGCACAAAACCGACTGAATCGCCTGATTATTGACAACGGTTTAACCGGCGTCAACCGCCAGCCCTTTATCACTGGTGAAGATGGCATTCAGCCGATCTCGGCCAGCAATCCAATCCGCAATGGCTATCAGCTGCAAGCTGGTTTTGAAGGCGTGATGAGCTATGCTTTTGGTGCCTACCGTGCCCGCTACCTCAGCACCCCGGCTTTTCTGACCGACAGCAACCCAAGACGGCAGGCTCCGACTCTGAGCGAACAAGGGGACATCCGAGTCGCCACCTTTAACGTGGAAAACCTGTTTACCACTTTTGATCTGCCAGGCAACAGCTGTGGTCCCAATGCGCTTAGTTGCCGTGGTGCCCGCTCAGAAAGCGAGCTGACACGCCAGCTGGATAAACTGGTACCGGCCATTCTGGCGTTGGACGCCGATGTGCTGGCCCTGATTGAAATCGAAAACGATGCCGATGACGCCACCCTGGCACGACTGGTTGCAGCGCTGAATGATGTACCGGGACAATCGGACTGGCACTACGTAGCCACCGGCTGGCTGGGTACCGACGCCATCAAACCGGCGTTTATCTACCGTGCCACTGCTGTCTCACCCTTGGGTGACTTTGCGGTGTTGGATTCCAGTGTCGATCCCGACTTTGACACCTCGCGTCAGCGCCCGGCCTTGGCCCAGAGCTTTATCACCACAGAAGGTGCTGCCCTTACCGCGGTAGCCATTCACTTGCGGGCGAAAGTGTGCGGCAGTGCCAGTGGGATCAATGCCGATCAGGGCGATGGCCAAGGTTGCTGGAATCACTGGCGTACCCAAGCGGCCCATGCTTTGCTGCGCTAGTTAGAAACTGATCCGACTGGAGCCGGAAACACCGATTATCTGGTACTGGGCGACTTTAACGCCTACGCCAAAGAAGACCCACTGGCGGCATTTGAAGCAGCAGGCTTCGTCAATCTGGCAGTGCAGAGCAACGACAACGATTACCGGGTGTACAGTTACACCTTTATGGGTGAATCCGGCAGTCTTGATCATGCCTTTGCCAGCCCTTCCCTGGCGGCCAAAGTGCTGCAAGCCAAGTCCTGGTACATCAACTCGGATGAGATCCCAGCCTTCAACTACAGCGAAGGCCCGCTGCCTGGTGGCCTGGAGAAACCCGATAACTTCTATCAGGCCGATCCATTTCGCACCTCGGATCATGATCCACTGCTGATTGCCATGCAACTCAGTGAACCAGTCCCCCCTGTTGCAGCAGAGCTTAGCCTGATTCGGGTGAACCGTGCCCGCTCCGGCTCAACGCTGGTGCAATTACGAATGGAAGGTGACGTGACAGGACTGGAACTGCGCCGCAATGGCCAACCGGTGACCACTGTGCAGCGAGCCGGCCGTTACAACGATCAGTTCAAAACCAGTAACAACCTGGCTCAGTATCAATTGTGTCGCGCAAGCACTGAGCAGTGCACGGCGGTGCTGCAGGTTGATTTCTAAATCTGACCGAGGCAGTCCCTTAGCAACCAGTTAAGCGGACTGCATCAACGCAGCCAGCGCCTCGCAGTCTTCTGCTGTGATGCGCTGGCCTTTTTTTTGCTGCTGCTCCAAACGAGCAGCGCACTGACTGATAGCTGCCAGGCCAAAGCTGCCGGCGGTGCCTTTGATCTGATGCAGCAACCCCAGAATCTGGGCCTCATCTTGCTTGGCCACAAAGGCTTGCAATTGCTGCAACTGTGAAGGCAGCTGCTGCAGGTAGCTTTGTTTTAGCGCTTCAATCCGCTTGATTGCAGCCTGGGCTTTGTCTGGCTTTGCCTCCGCCAGCGGCTGCCACTGCAGATACTGTTGCACCATCTGATACAACTCAGGTGGGTCAATCGGCTTAGTCAACACTTCATTGCAACCGGCTTGCAAAAACACCGCTTTATCTTCCGGCAGTACATCGGCGGTCAATGCCAAAATCGGCAACTGCAGACCAACCTGTCGCAATCGCCGGGTGGCTTCAGCACCATCTAAGACAGGCATATTCATATCCATTAAGATTAGGTCATACCGCTGCTGCTGGGCCAGCTGCGTAGCTTGCTCGCCATTTTCAGCCTGGGTCACGATTAAACCACTTTGCTCAAGCAAGTCCGCCACCAGCAACCGAATATCCGCCACATCATCGACCACCAGCACCTGCCCCTGCAGTACTGGCACTTGCCAGGAGAGTGGCTGCAAGGACTGCTGTTTAGCCAGCTGCTCAGCTTCAGGCTCCACCAAGGGCAACTCCAACCGGAAATGACTGCCCTGCCCTAACGAACTGCTGACCGACAATTCGCCTTGCATCAATTCCGCCAGCTGATAACTAATGTGCAACCCAAGGCCGGTTCCACCGTATTTGCGGCTGGTGCCGGAGTCTGCTTGCTCGAAAGCCGAGAAAATCTTCTCCAGCTGCTCCATGCTCATGCCGATGCCGGTGTCGCTCACTTCCACCTGCAAGCGGTGAGCCGATAATCTGGATGCTCGCAGCACCACCTTACCCTGCTCGGTAAATTTAATGGCATTGCTTAATAAGTTCAGCAGAATTTGACGCACCCGCTGTGGGTCCAACAGCAGCCAAGCTGGAATATCGTCCGCAATAACGACTTCTAACTGCAGCTTTTTACTTTTGGCCAGTTTGTTGACATCACTGCACAAATCCTGCATCAAAGCTGCCAATGCCACCGGCTGTCGCACCATGGTCAACTTGCCTTCTTCCAGCTTGGCAGCATCCAAAATGTCGTTAACGACATCCAGCAAATAGCGGCTGTTGCGGGCGATCACCTGCAGCTGATCGTGTTGCGAAGATTCCTGCTTTTGCTGACGC
>SKGJ01000271.1 GCA_007117525.1 Alkalimonas sp. | reverse complement strand
TTGGGGGGATTTTCCCGTGGCGGAAGACTTTTATGAGCGAATTATCAGCCTGCCGCTCTACCCGGAGCTGACAGAGCAACAGCAGGATGATGTCATTGCCCAACTGAAGGCATGGTTATGACCGTCGCCATTATCCCAGCCCGGGGGGGCAGCAAACGCATTCCAGGCAAAAATCGTCGTGACTTTTGTGGTGCTCCGATGCTGAGTTACCCCATCAAGGCCGCCCTTGCCAGCGGCTGCATTGAGCGGGTAATTGTCTCGACTGATGATCATGCTATTGCTGATATTGCCCGGCAGTATGGTGCAGAAGTGCCCTTTTTGCGACCAAAAGAACTGTCCGACGATCACACCGGCACCACAGCGGTCGTTCGCCATGCCTTGCAGTGGTTGCAAGCAAGGCAGGAACTGCCGGATTATGCCTGCTGCCTGTACGCTACCACGCCTTTATTGCAGGCCGGGGACCTGGCTAAAGGTCTGGCAATGTTGCAAGCATCAGATCAGCACTTTGTCTTCAGCGCCGCTCGCTTTTCGTTTCCGATTCAGCGCGCCTTACTGCAAACACCCGCGGGCGGTGTCACCCCCTTTGACCCGGACAGCATTGGCAAACGCTCGCAGGACTTGCCGGAAACGTTTCATGACGCAGGTCAGTTTTACTGGGGACGCTCGACCAGTTGGCTGGACGGTCAACACCGGTTGTTCAGCGATGCTGCCCGGATGCTGGTGCTGCCTGATCACCGGGTACAGGACATTGATACAATGGCCGATTGGCGTCGGGCAGAAGCCCTGTACCAATTGCTGCAGCAAGCAGGCTTTGATGAAGATCCTGATCCGAACCGATAGCTCGCAGCGGATCGGCTCCGGCCACCTGATGCGCTGCCTGACACTGGCTGACGCCTTACGCCGGCAAGGTTGCGAAGTCCACTTTATCAGCCGCCCTCACCCAGGCCATAACCTTCGCCTGGTTGAGCAAGCCGGCTACCCACTGCTGCAACTGCCTTTGCATCCAGCGCAAGAGCCTCTGGCTGGTTATCAGAACTGGTTGGGCTGTACCGAGCAGCAAGATGCCCGCGATTGCCTGACACAACTGAAAACGACTTATCAGTGGCTGATTGTCGATCACTACGGCCTTGCAGCCAACTTTTGCCAGCAGCTACGTGCGCGCTGCCAGCGCGTGATGGTGATTGATGATTTAGCCAATCGTACCCATGACTGTGAGCTGCTGCTCGATCAAAACCTGCTGCCCAACTACCAGCAGCGCTACGCTGCGCTGCTGCCCACGCACTGTCAGCCACTGCTTGGCCCGGAGTTCGCGTTATTGCGAGATGAGTTTTATCAAGCCGATGCGGTAGAACGAACCCCCGCCCACATTCTGGTATTTTTTGGCGGCAGCGACCCCTATGGCCTGACCCGCCTGGCCCTGGACGCAATCTTGACTCTGCAAGAGCCGGCGGTCACGGCCGATATCGTCATTGGCGAGGCTCACCCTGAGCGTCAGGCTTTGCAGCAACGCTGTGCCAGCTCAAAGCGCCTGGAGCTGCATGTGCAATGCCAAAACATGGCGCACTTGATGCGAAAAGCCCAACTGATGCTGGGAGCTGGCGGCTCAACCCATTGGGAGCGCTGCATCAGCGCCCTGCCTGCTCTGGTGGTCACGGTGGCCGACAACCAAGTAGCAACCACCCGTAATTTACAACAACTGGGAGCCTGTCACTGGCTGGGCCCCGCATCCGAGCAAAGCGCGGCCAGTTTCAAGGCCGCTCTTAGCCACTGGCTCAGCCAGGAAGCTCAACTTAAGCAGATGGGACAATGCGCTGCCAGGCTGGTACCAAAATCGGGAGGAACTCGCGCTGTGGTCAGGCATCTGTTAGTGTAAAACTACTGGTTAAAACCAAGTCTAGCCCGCTATAGTTAGTATAGCCTTGGATCCTGTCTATCAATCAAATGGAGGTTTGCAGGTGACAGAACTGTCGCAGTCCTCAAACAACGCAGTGCATGACGATGCCCCGATGGATTTTCTTGCCGATGATGAGCAGGAAACCACTGAGCAAGACGCCTGGCCCATCCTGATTGTCGACGATGAGCCCGAAATGCATCATGTCACCACCATGGCCCTTCGCGATTACCGCTTTCAGCAACGGAAACTGACATTTTTAAGCGCGCACAGTGCTGCCGAGGCCAAAGAAGTGCTGCAACAACACCCGGGCATTGTGCTGATTCTGCTGGATGTGGTGATGGAAACCGACGATGCCGGTTTAACCCTGGTGCACTACATCCGTGAGACATTGAACAACCAACAAGTGCGCATTATTTTGCGAACTGGCCAGCCGGGCCAGGCACCGGAACAAAAAGTGGTGCAGGAATACGACATCAACGACTACCGCTCGAAAACCGAGCTGACGGTTCAGCGACTCACAACAACCATCACCTCTGCCTTGCGGGCCTATATCGCCATTCATCAGTTGGAGCAACTGAATCAAACACTGGAGGCCAAAGTGCAAGCCCGCACCCAGCAGCTGGAAGCCGCCAATGCCAAACTCAAGCAGTCACTGGCCGAACTTGAAGCTGGTGAGAAAGCAGGCCGTCAGGTGCAGTTTAAGTTGTTGCCGCCCAGCGAAATGAGCTGGCACGGTTACCAATTCGAACATCGCCTCTTTTCATCCGACTACATGAGTGGCGATTTCGTCGATTACTTTGCCATTGATGATCATCGCTGCGTTTTCTATATTGCCGATGTATCCGGTCACGGTGTGGCTTCGGCTTTTGTCACCGTCTACTTGAAGCGCTTTATCAGCTCACATTTGGAGCGCTTTAAGCAGCAGCAATCCAAACTTATTTTAGAGCCTGCAGCCATGCTTACTGAACTTAATAGTGAGCTGCTTAAAGAAAATATTGGCAAGTACATCGCCTTATTTTACGGTGTGCTGGATCGTTCAACTCA
>SKGJ01000407.1 GCA_007117525.1 Alkalimonas sp. | reverse complement strand
GCATGCCTGATCAGCTTCCCAAGTGCTGGTAACAAATCCGGATGCAGGCTAGATTCCGGCTCATTTAACACCATCAAAGCGGGTGGTCTGGGTGTCAGTAGTGCAGCCGCCCACAGCAGAAAGCGCAAGGTACCATCCGATAACTCCGCTGCGTTCAGTGGCCTGCGCAAACCGCTTTGATGCCACATCAAATGAAATTTACCATCCACCACATGGATCTCAACACGGCACCCCGGAAAAGCGTGGTCAATTAAGGCATGCAAAGCTTTCACATCTCCAATTTCGGCAATGGTTTGCAGCGCTGACGCCAAGTCACGGCCATCATGATGCAACACTAAGGTTCTGCTGCCGAAATGGGCTTGGCGGGCTGGAGCATCCCCATCCACACGGAAATGATCGTAAAAACGCCAACTGCGCATGGTCTCTCGTAAATCCATAATTTCAGGGCTTGTTTTGGCGTCTGCTAACGTATCGAAAATACTTCGGTAGGGAAGACAATGTTGATGCATTATCTTCCAGCCAGCGGTATCTCTTGACTGCACAGCAGGACCATCACGATGCACCAGGACACTTGCAAGCCTAAGCTGCGCCCCATGCCAGATGGATTCAAATTTAACTTCCGGATCACGGTCAAAAAAAGACAAGGACGGGACTGGTAAACCCAATACCATGCTGTAACCAAAATCCGAGCTTGAGAACCCAAGTCTTAGGCGCTTTGGTTCTTTCGCGGACTGTCCCATCGCAGGCAAAAGAGTCCCAGCCCAAAAAATTGAGTCAAGCCCGCCTTCAGCTGCTATCTTAGCGGCCAATTGATTATTCGCAGCCGACGCAAGCAAACGAAGTGCCCGATACAAATTTGACTTTCCACTGCCATTTTCACCCGTGATCACATTCAGCTGCCGCAAAGGCAACCGAAGGCGAACTATCGAACGATAATTTTCAATGGCAATAGCGGTAAGCATAGTTTCTGTCCATGATAAATCCCTGAAATGCGTGCTAGTTTAACACCGTTTCCCAAGATGTACCCCCAACGTCCAAAGTCTGGATGCTCTTGCACATCAGCATCACCCGGAATTACGCATACCAGCAGCAATACCGGCGATGGTCACCATCAAAGCCCGCTTAATTGGTGGGCTCAGTTGTTCGGACTGGCTGCGCTGCCGGTGCAGCAGCTCCACTTGCAGCAAGTGCAGCGGGTCAACATAGGTGTTGCGCAGCATAATGGACTCGCGGATCCAGCTTTCATTTTCCATCAATTGCTGATGCTTGGTCAGACCCAGCAGCAATTTTCCAGTCGACTTGAAGGGTTGACCGCTCAGGTAAGCCAGAAAAATACTAACCGGCAGCATCAATCCACAGCAGCATGAGCCGGCACTAAATGAAGGCTCATGCTGTGCATCGAAACAAAACCAAACTCCGCAACTCATCAGGCCTATTTAACTCACGTTACACATATCAAGCAGATAACTTCCGTCCAATACTTTTACAAAGCACATGCGCCAACACGCAGCCAAATTGTAAGGTTATGAAATAAAATATTTTTTATTTTGGCTTGATTATTGCTTTGATTGATTTGATCCAACAATGTTCACAAATCAGACTCCAAAGGAACGCAATTCGATGTGTATTCAATTCAGTAAGAAAGTACTTCGCTCATTCTGCTTAAGCCTGGGGTTATTCACCATGGCATCAGGCTCTGCTTTTGCAACCGCTATTTTGCACTTTGAAGACGCCACTTCGGGAACCAGCGTTATCGGTGGTGCTTTGAGCTCTTTGGGCCTTAGCGATGGCACCACCTTTACCAGCGATACCACTGCTTTTAATGATTTGCTGCTAAACAACAGCTGGGACCTGGTAATTTTTGGTGAGCAAGGCGGCTCGGCCTTCAACAATGTCAGCACCACGCTTACCAGCTATGTCAACAATGGCGGCAGAGTGCTTGGCACCACCTGGCTTGATGCTACCATGGCTTCGCTGTTTCAGGCGCAAAGCCAAGGCATGAATGCTTCCAGCATCACCACGGAAGCACACCCGATTTTTGACGGCCTAGGCGCAGACATCGCCCTCAACAACCCAGGCTGGGGTACCTATGCCCATAGCTGGAACCCTTTAGAGAGTGCCATCGGTCTGGGCAGCTTAGGCGATGGATTTGCTGCTGTGTTAGGTAATAACGGCAACACCTTGCTGAGTGGTCCCTTGTTTGATGCCTATGCCGACCTGGCAGAGGGCGAGTTGTACGCAGCCAACCAGATCTCTTTCTTACTGGGCCATCAGAGTGCACCAGTATCAGAGCCTTCAGTGATCGCACTCTTTGGCTTTGGCCTGGCGGGTCTGGTATGGGTTCGCCGCCGTCGCCGTTGAACTGCACTTTTCTAATACCAAGGTTAGTACCAAGCCGCTCAACTTACTGAGCGGCTTTTTTATCTGCAAAAATCACCGAATAATCGCTGAATGACAGCAGTTGACTTCGATTCGCTCAGCCGGAATTGCGCATACCAGCAGCAATACCGGCGATGGTCACCATCAAAGCCCGCTTAATTGGTGGGCTCAGCTGTTCGGACTGGCTGCGCTGCCGGTGCAGCAGCTCCACTTGCAGCAAATGCAGTGGGTCGACATAGGTGTTGCGCAGCATAATGGACTCGCGGATCCAGCTTTCATTTTCCATCAATTGCTGATGCTTGGTCAGGCCCAGCAGCAGCTGCTGATCGGCTGCCAGCTGTTGGCGCAGTTGTGCCCCGAGATCATGCAGTTCAGCCGGCACCAGCCGCTGATCGTAGTAAGCAGAGATAGCAGCATCGGCTTTTAAGAACACCATTTCCAGCATCGACAAGCGGGTAGCGAAGAACGGCCATTGTTGCTGCATGTCCGCCAGCACCTTTTGCTCACCGCGATCAAGCACCTGCTGCAAGGCATTGCCGGCGCCCAGCCAGGCCGGCAGCATC
>SKGJ01000309.1 GCA_007117525.1 Alkalimonas sp. | reverse complement strand
GCGGCAAGTGTTGGCAATAAACCAGCGGAGCCCACTATCGCCGCCATCACCAGGTCGGCATCCGGGTGAGCAGCAAGCTGCTGCAATGCCTGCTCACCAGCCAGCACTTCAGTAGGACTATGGCTTTGTTGCAGTTCTCGCTGCAGTTCGGAGGCGGCAGCCGGATCGGACATCACGGCATAACGCGGTTTGTACGTCCGGCACAGAGCCAGCATCGCATTGACAGAGCGCTGGGCTGTCAGTGCCAGGACTTCAAAGCGCTCAGGGTGCTCTGCGACCACTTTTAAGGTGCTTTGGCCAATAGAGCCTGTGGCTCCTAAAATTACCAGTCGCTGCATCTAGTAAAAACCACCCAATAAGGCCACCAGAAAGGCATAAAGGGGTGCGGTTGCTGTCAGGCTGTCGATGCGATCCAAAATGCCACCATGGCCGGGTAGCATACGGCCGCTGTCTTTCACACCAGCCACCCGCTTTAACATGCTCTCGGTCAGATCGCCAAACACCGATAGGGTCGTCAACACAAAGGCAGCAACAAAAAGTACCGGGCTTTGCGTGGGCCAATCCAGATACCAGCAAAAAACGGCCAGCAATGCAAAAACCATCAGCAAACCGCCCAGCATCCCTTCTATGGTTTTACCGGGACTGACTTTCGGCATCAGCTTGGTCCGCCCAAGTGGCTTGCCTACCAGGTAACCGCCGATATCTGCCGCCCACACCAAAGCCAATAAACCACAAATCAACCAGGCGCCGGTGTAGGGGTTGGTCTCGATACCGACACTGCGCACCAGCACCAGGCCAAGCCAGGCCGGCACCAGGGTTAACAGGCCCATCAGGGCTCTAAGCCACAATCGTTCAGACCAAAGCGACTGACTGGCCGGGAAGCTAACCACCAAAGCGACGGCCAGCCCCCACCAAAGCAGTCCACAGGCCAGCACCGCCAAAATCAGTGCCGAGCTGGTATAAGGCCAGTTCAAGCCTACCGGCAACAGCCAGTACAGGCAAAGCAGAATGGCAGCCATCAGGGCAACAAAACCCCAACGCTTAGCGCTGTGCTGCAGGCCACAGAAGCTCCCCCACTCCCAGGCGCCCAATAAAAAAGCAATAGCGACAAAGGTGGCAAAACCCGCCAAGGGCAAAAAAAATACGGCGGCCAGTGCCAGTGGCGCCAGAATGACTGCTGTTATTATTCGTTGTTTTAGCAAATTAGGTTCCTTTCGATTGGCGGGAGGCCAGAGCGCAGACTTGCTCAGAGGTACAGCCAAAGCGTCGTTCACGGCTGACATAAGCCGCTATCGCCTCGGAAAATACCTGCTGATTAAAATCGGGCCAGAGCGTTGGAGTAAACCACAACTCGGCGTAGGCCGCCTGCCATAATAAAAAATTACTGATGCGCAAATCACCACCGGTGCGGATCAGCAAATCCAACTCGGGCAAATCGGCCAACTGAATGTTTTGCCCCAGTCGTTGCTCGTCGATGGCCTCGGGTTGCAAATGACCAGCAGCAACGTCCATCGCCAGCTGACGCGCAGCCTGAGTGATATCCCAACGGCCACCATAATTGGCTGCAATGGTCAGTGTCAATGCCTGGTTGTCTGCGGTTAACGCTTCAGCACTTTCAATTTGCTGCCGCAAGTCCGTCGAAAAAGCACTCAAATCTCCACAGACTCGCAGCCTTACCTGATTTTTATGCAGATTTTTGACTTCACTCTTCAGCATCAATTTGAAAAGCTGCATCAAGCTGCTGACTTCATCGGCCGGTCGTTGCCAGTTTTCACTGCTAAAGGCGAACAGCGTTAAGGCAGGAATGTTCAGCTCACGACAAAAACGCACACTTCGGCGCACGGCATCGGCACCTTTTTTATGTCCCCAGACCCGGGGCCTTCCCTGTTGCTTCGCCCAGCGCCCGTTGCCATCCATGATGATGGCAACGTGTTTTGGCAACTCATTCTGGCTCAGTTGCGACGAACTAGACATGCGACTCCTGCATCAAATAAAAAACGCCGTGAAGTTCGACCTGGGTCTGAACCCAAACACGGCGTTCCATCGGTCTGTGACCGCTTTAAACTTCCATCAACTCTTTTTCTTTGTCCGCTAAAGCCTCATCGACCCGCTTAACATACAAGTCGGTCAGCTTTTGGATTTCATCCGCGGTACGACGTTCATCGTCTTCAGTAATTTCTTTTTCTTTTAACAAGGCTTTTAAATCGTTGTTGGCATCACGGCGAATGTTCCGAATGGCAACACGACCTTGTTCAGCTTCAGCTCTCACCACTTTCACCAGATCGCGACGACGCTCTTCCGTCAATGGCGGCAAAGGAATGCGAATGCTGGTGCCGGCGCTCATCGGGTTGAGCCCCAGATCCGAGTTGATGATGGCTTTTTCCACCGCGGCCGTCACACTTTTGTCAAAGACCGTCAGGCTTAAAGTACGGGCATCTTCTACCGTAATGTTGGCGACCTGGCGTAATGGCGTATCTGCGCCGTAATAAGGCACCATAATGTTATCCAACAAGCTGGGGTGTGCCCTGCCGGTCCGAACTTTAGACAGTTGCGACTTCAGCGCATCGACACTTTTTTCCATCCGGCTTTTGCTGTCGTTGATAATGTCATTAATCACGTGAGTTATCCTTGTTAGCAGTGCTTACATGCAATCGAACTAGTTTACTGTAAATTTTCCGCGTGGTCGATCAGTGTTCCTTCCACTTCCCCCATCACCACCCGCTTTAAGGAGCCGGCGGTATTCATGTTGAAGACACGAATCGGCATGCTGTGATCCCGTGCCAGGGTGAAGGCAGCCAGATCCATCACTTTCAATTCTTTCTCCAGCACTTCGCCATAGCTTAAGGTGCTGTACATGGTTGCCGCCGGATCTTTCACCGGATCGGCGGAGTAGACGCCGTCCACCTTGGTGGCTTTGAGCACCGCATCGGCTTCAATCTCAATGGCGCGCAGGCAG
>SKGJ01000013.1 GCA_007117525.1 Alkalimonas sp. | reverse complement strand
CGACGAAACAATTAAGGTAAACTTACCGGCCGTCAAAGTTTCCAGCATCGCCGGTTGACTGGCCAAAAACAGCACAAAAGCCAGCGCAAAAGAAGCAATCAATTGCACCACGCCGGTACTCATGGCCTTGGCCGACTCCAACTTCACATCCTGCTGCCGGGTGACATTATTGACAGTGGCAAAGCGCTCTTTCTCTATTTGCTGCCCCCCAAAGGAGAGGATGACTTTATGACCATTGAGCATTTGCTCCGAACAGGTGGTCACCTGGCCCATCGCCGTTTGGATATGGTTGCTTATTTTCCGGAAGCGTTTCGAGACAAAGCCCACAATCACAGCAATCACAGGCGCAATCAACAAGAAAATCAATGACAACTGCCAGCTGTGCCAGAACATCAACGCAATCAGACCAGTGACAAAAGCACCCTCGCGGATCAATACAATCAAGGCTTTTGAGGTGGCTTGCTTCAGTTGCTCGGTGTCGTAGGTGATTTTGGAGATCAGCTCTCCAGTGGAGTGCTTGTCATGGTAGGAGACCGGCAAACGCATCAGGTGTTCAAAAAGTTGTTGCCGCATATCTTTGACGATATTGGCACCGACCCAGCTTAAGCAGTAGGTCGCCATAAAGTGAGAAGCCCCACGAAATACAAACATAGCAACAACAAAAAGCGGCGCGTATTTCAAAAAATCCAGATCCTTGCCTTCAATCCCCTCATCAATAAACGGCTGCAGCATCGAAATAAAGCCCACATCCACCAGGGCGTAACCCACCATGCCCAGCAGCGCAAACACAAAACCGATTCGGTAAGGTTTTAAGTAACCCAGCAGACGCCTGGAGGTTTTATTGGAAACATCACTGATATGCAAATTTCTAGTCCTGTATTTTAGGGCTTAAAAGGTCAACTGGCCCTGATTCTGTTTATTCTAGCGCCTAACCGCAGCGGGCACAGCCTTTGGCTGTACAGAATCCAGCCAATACGGCAACCGGCGAGCGCGTTTGCTATATATTTGCACAGAATCAGGGGCCATGGCTATCTGAATCGTGCCCTGCTCTGCTGTGTCAAGATACGGGATCTGCAGCGCTTTCAGTTGCAGTGGCACACCCGTCGCGACGCGCCGATTGCTTTGCACGCCGATAACCAGCTGCGGCTGAAGCTGCAACCAGGTATCCAACTGCATCGTGTTGGCGTGCCGGGCTGATGTCAGCACCAGGTCGGCGCGCAGGTTTGGATTATGCTGCAGCAATTGAGCCTCAGCGCCTGCATCCAGTGCAGCGCTCAGTAAAATGCGCCAGCCTGCAACCTTAAACCAAATAACACAAGTCGCGGCAGCACGGCCTCGCTCTGGGAGTTCCAATGCGACAAATCGGGCCGATAGCAGCTCCAAGGGTAACTGCCGACAACCCAGGGCTGGATGCGCTGTCGCCACATCGGTGACTAACTGCACTTTCGGGTATTGCTGACGTATCAAAGGCCAGTGCCCGAGTGCATCCGCGCTGTCCTCGGTCAGCAGCAAAGCATGCAACTGTCGAATGCCTTGCTGCTGCAAATAAGGCAAGACATGCTCAGCCGTTGCGCTGCGGCTGCCTCTGGCATAGCCCGCATCAATTAAGAGCCCATCCCGGCCATGCTGCAGCAAAATAGCCCTGCCTGGCCCAACATCGAGCAGATGCAAGCGCCACTCCGGGGCTGGCACAGCGGCCGCCAGCAATGGCAATGCGGTCAGCACTACCAGAGCCGCCATCAATCGATGTGGAACCAGCCATGTCAGCATCAAGCTGACGGCTGGCAGCAGCAACAACCACCAGGGCAGCTCCGGCAGACGCCACCAAGCCCAAGCGCTCTCTGCCGCCAGCTGCAGCCAGGCCAATAAAGGCCAAAAGATGCGATCGACCCAGGGCCATAACAGCACCGCCCCATCGGGCAGCAGCCACTGCAGCACGGCAGTTAACAACAAAGCCGGTATTGCCAGCAAAGCAGCCCAGGGGACAAACAGCAGGTTGGAGAGCAAAGCCAGCCAGGAAAAGCCACCAAAAAACAGCAAGGTGAATGGCACCATGGCTAGGGTAATAAAGGCATGAAAGCCCAATATTTGCCAAAGACGAGCTTTGATGCCAAAACCTGTCAGCGGGCAGCGCCACAGGTAAAGGAAAATCAGCGCCACTGCCCCAACCGACAACCAAAAACCCACCGCCAATGCCCAGAGTGGTTGCAGCAGCAACAACACCGACACTAGCAACAGCCAGAACCTGTGGTAACTGAAGCGCTGCCAATGCCAGCTGCACAGCACCAGCAAAGCCAGGCCAAGCAAGGCCCGCACCGTTGGAATGGCAAAACCGGCCAAAGCGGCGTACAGCACCGCCACCCCAAATGCCAGCAATAAACGCAGGCGCAATTGCCAAACAGCAGAAGCCCCCAGCAGGCGCAGTGGCAACAACAAAGTGCAGCACCAACCAAACACCAGGCCAATGTGCAAACCAGAAATCGCCAGCAAATGCCCGAGCGCAGAATGCCGAAGCCCCTGCCACTGCTCCGCTGAAAACTGACGCTCTCCCAAGGTTAATGCCAATAATAAATGCTGGGATGCCAGCTCTGCAGTGGCATCAAAAAGTCCACTAAAAGCCCGCTGACGAAGCGAGCTGTCGTTCCCCAGCAAAATGGCAGCTTGTGTGGTCTGAACCCGCCCCTGCGCCACCTGCCGTTGTACCAAGGCTTGCCGCTCTCTGGAAAAACCGGCTCGTTCGCTCCGGTCCACCACCGGAGCTAGCTGCAAAGGCAAACGCCACTCTTGGCCTGCATGCAATGGCTGCGAGGGCTCAAACCACTGCACCCGAATACGGTACCCGGCAGCAGCGCCAGCGGTGAGCGTCAGTTCAAAGTGCGTGCTTTGACCGTAGCTGCGGGGAATGGAGCTGATTTTTCCTTGCTGGTAATGGGTATCGGCCGTTAAAACGGCAACTACGG
>SKGJ01000338.1 GCA_007117525.1 Alkalimonas sp. | reverse complement strand
TCAGTGCTTCATGTTCTTGCTGCACATCGGCCAGGCTGCGACTAAGGGCGCTGATGGCCGATTCGGCTTCCAGCAGCTTTTGATTAAAAGCCAAATCCCAACCAAACAATGCCGCCAAATCAGGGGCCGCTTGCATCAGGTAGTCGCTCAACTGCATCTGAGCCCGGAAGCGGGTTAAGTAATTATTCTCCGGGTGCAGCTGCATCAGGCTCTGTTGAATGGCCGCCACGTCTTCGGAGCTATCCAGTTCCCACTGCTCCCGTTGCAAGGAGCTGCTGCTTAGAACCTGCTGCCGAAACTGCAGCCAGGCCAGTACACTGCTGTCATCGTCACTCAGCGCCAGCTGATGTGCTTCCTCCGGTTCGGCTGCTGCTTCAGATTCGGGCTCAGGCAACTCCGGCACCACCACCTCTGGCGCTGCGGGCTGGGTCGCCAGCAGTTGGCAGCCGGTCAGACCAAGCAGCAACAACAGTATCACGAAAGTTTTCATTCACCCTCCCCGGGCATCGGCAGACGGATACGCACACAAAAATCCGCCGGCGGAGCATCCACGATGTCGGCCTTGCCCCCCAACAAACGGGCGCAATCGGCGACAATTGATAAACCTAAGCCAGAGCCCTGCACCTGATCATGGCGCTGCGTCTGGCCGCGTTGAAAGGGCTCGAACAGCCGTTCGCGCTGCTCGGGCGCGATGGGCTGGCCCTGGTTGGCCACCTCCAGCCACCAGCAGTGGTCCTGGGCGTACAGCCGGATAACCACCTCGCTGTTCTCGGCACCGTAGGCCTGCACATTGTTGATCAGGTTGTCCAAAATCCGCCGGAACAAGACCGCATCGGTAAACAGCTTGTCGGGTTCGCAGCGCAGCTGCACCGCCTGTCCCCGCTGCTGCAGCGCCAGGGTATGATCCTGCACACAGGCTTCGACCATGGCACGGGCCGGGTGCCATTTTAACTCGGGTTTGGCTTGTTGCAGCAAGCGGTTGTAATCCAGCAACTGCTCGGTCAGCTGACTCAGCCGGTCGGCACTGCCATTCAGCAAGGCCACTACTTCTTGCTGCTGGGGCGTTAAAGGCCCAACCAACTCCTCGGTCAGTAAGGAGCAGCCTTCCCGAATACTGGATAACGGCGTTTTCAGCTCATGCGAGGCATGACGCAGTAAAATCAGCCGCAAAGACTCCAGCTGATGCAAACGACCGGCCAGCACCCGCAGCTGCTCACCCAGCTCGGTCAGCTCTTTTGGCCCCTGTACGCGGGCTTCCGGGAATGGCTGCTGCCGGCCAATGGCACGGATCATCCGCTCCAGCATGGTAACCGGGCTGGTAATACGGCGCGAACCCCAAATCACCAGCAATAAGGTTAAAAATACCAACAGTATGGTTTGCCAGGTCAGTTGCTGCTGGGCCGAGGCGACGTCGCGCTGCTGCGTTGCCAGTTGCAGCTCCAGTTGTTGCCAGATCTGTTGCGACAAACGGCTTTGCTGCTGACGCAGTTGCTGCAGTAAAGGTTCTAACTGGTCGGCACTTTGCTGGGTAAAGGATTGATGGAGTTGCTGCAGGGTCAGCTCTTGTTGCTGGCACAAGCTGCTTTCGGTGAGTGACTGACAGACCTGAGGCAACAGTTGCTGGTAACTAGCCAGATGGTTTTGCGCCAGCCGGGCCAGTGCTTCGGTTTTCAGCACGGCAAACTGGCGGATGGCGCGCTCAATATCCACCACCTGGTTTTGCATTTGTTCCATCCGCCGCACGCTGGCAGCCGAGGTGCTGGCCTGCTCTACCGCTTGCTGGCTGATGCCAGTTAAGGCACGGTGACTTTGCCACATCAACACCGCCACCGGGATCAGCGCCAGCACAAAGCTGGACAACACCAGTTGTCGCAGCGAAGCGGTTTGCAGCAGTTGAAGTTTCATCGATTGGATACGGTCGTCCGATTTAAAGCAAGCATACCGTGTTTAGAACAGAAGCGACAGTCTGTGGCCCAGCGAACCGGAGTGACCCAATGAACCGGAATGAACCGGCTGTTCAGGCCACAGACCATCAAGGGGAATCAATTGCCTGTGACAGGCTCAACCTCTGGCGACATGGCTGTTGCAGCAGCGGCTGTCGATGCCTGCTCACGCTCCCAGGCAATAACGCTTTCATTGTTCAGATCGATACGACGCAGCATGGCGGTAACCAGCATCAGATTCAGAATCAAAAAAGTGACCAATGCAGCAATAACAGGGTCCATCGTAGCCTCCTCAGGCGCTGTGATACAAAATTCATGGTGAAATTCCAGCGCGTACTGAGGTGATTAATACAACTGTTGTGCCAACTTTATTTTTAACTATGAATCAACACGTTATCCAACAATCTATGTACTGCACCCCAAATACTGTCGCTGATTGGCGACAATAAAGCGCAGCAATTGATAAAATATAACTAAATCATGGGCTTACACTGTCACAATTTTGCGACAAGGCTCTAAAACCCAGCGCTGACGGCAACTTGACCCTGGCAGCTGGCTGCGCCGACCACTGAAAAAGATCGACGTTTAGCCATCTATACTGTTGCAACCCCAAAAAAATGGTGGTACTAATAGAGCCAGTACAAAAATAAGGCGAACCACAATGCCACTGAATGCTTGCCACCACAGCATTATTATCAACCTCCTCCTCCGTCGTATACCACACGGGGCAGTTGGTGCTGTGCGCAAGTAACGCAGCCAAATTCTGAAAAAAACCCCGTGCCACAGGCCGGGGTTTTTTGCTTTTAGGCAGCAAGCTCCCAGCCAGGCAACAAACAAGTAAGGAAAGCAGCATGAGTGCGGACAATAAAATCTGGATCTTCGACACCACCCTGCGTGACGGCGAACAGGCGCTACGGGCCAGTTTAAGCCAGAAGCAAAAGATCCAACTGGCCCATGCCATCGCCCGGCTGAATGTCGATGTGATGGAGGTCGGCTTCCCGGTGTCGTCCCCCGGTGA
>SKGJ01000062.1 GCA_007117525.1 Alkalimonas sp. | reverse complement strand
TTAATGGGTATTTTCTGTTTTCTTCGCCCTTGCTTGGTGTCCGCGGACACTTTAGGCTGTCCGCGGGCGCTATTGCCAAAGTTGGCGGATCACGTAGAATCAGTGCAGGACGTTTGCATAACAAGAAAAAACAGCATGGAAACCTTGCCTCAACACTGCGATAACTGCGGCACTGCGCTGCAAGGCGCCTTCTGCCATCACTGCGGCCAGGAGAAAAAGAGCTACATTCGAAACTTGACTGGGGTGCTGAGTGAGTTTTTTGGCGAATTTAGCAACTGGGACAGCCGTTTATGGCGAACCTTATGGCCGCTGTGGTTTCGACCCGGCTTGCTGACCCGCCGTTATGTGCAGGGACATCGGGTGCCTTATGTGCCGCCACTGCGGCTGTATATTTTCACCTCGGTGCTGGCTTTTTTAATCATGGCGCAGCTGTTTAGCTTCAATGATTTGAAAGACGAAGTGGCCAGTCAGCCGGTTCAGCTCAGCATTTCTGAGCAATCTGCCAGCGACAGCGCTTACTTTCATGTTGATATGTCGATCCCTTTTCTCTCGGACAGAGCGCAGCAGCGTTTTGTTCGACAAGTGGCCTTGTTCCAAGATGAACCGGGGCGGCTGGTCAGCAAGCTGTTTTCATTGGCACCGCAAATGATGGTTTTGCTGCTACCGCTGTTTGCTCTGTTGTTGAAGCTACTATACATCCGTTCCAACCGTTTTTACATGGAGCACCTGATCCTGGCCCTGCACAGCCACAGCTTTATTTTGCAAATGGGTGTGTTTGTGCTGCTGCTTGATATGCTGCACAGCAGCATTCCCTGGCTTTGGCTGGCTAACCCGGTGGAGTGGTTGAAAACGGCTCTTTTCTGGTGGATCCCACTGTATCTATTGCTGTGCCAGAAGTTTTATTACCAACAAGGCTGGGGCAAAACCCTACTGAAATTCTGCTTAACCAGTTCCATCTACAGCCTGGTTTTTCTGTTTGCTTCGGTCGCACTGATGATTCTTAGTGTGCTGTGGATGTAAGACTATGCTGTGCTATCTTTGAGTAGAACTATAGCCCTTAAGCCGTTGCGAATGAATGTCTGGTACCACCGAGCTTGATGTCCTGCTGGCATCATTAAACCCAGAGTTACAGCCTGCTGAGTATGTATTTTGCTCCGTGCCGGGGCCTGTTAGCTCCTTTCTGGCACTGCAGCCGTTGGCAAGCTTTACTGAACCGGAAGGGCTAACCCTGGTGCTGGAAAAATCCCGGGCCGAGGCTGCGGGATTGTCGTGTAGCGGCTCTTTCCGTCAGATCACCCTGACGGTGCACTCCAGTCTTGAGGCCGTTGGCCTAACGGCCGCAGTCTCATCCGCTCTGGCAGCTGCTGGTATCAGCGCCAATGTGATGGCTGCCTACTACCACGATCATATTTTTGTGCCTGCTGATAAGGCAGAGGCTGCCATGGCAGCTTTGGCCGCGATCAGTTCTATCGAGTAAAAGACATCCACTGCTTGCCGTAGCCTGCTCGCTATCTGGCCTCAGATAAAAGACCGTTGCTTCATCAATATTGCTTCCGCCTTCTGGCAGGATAAAGTCCATTTGGAACGGGATTTGGACTGGCGGAGCTTCTGCGTTTTTCTAACCAGGCAGCCACTAAAATTTTGCCAGGGCTCGTCGTGGTCATTGATCTTCTTTGGTGGTCGGTTGAAGCCATAGCTTTAATAATGCAGCGATAGCCAGCAACGCCAACAAGGCCGACAACCATGGCGCTGTCTTTATCAGCCCCAGTGAAAAGCCAGCAGCCATGCATGGCAAAGCCCATGCCATGCGCTTTCGTTGTGCCATGGCTTTCTGCTGCGCTTTTTCCTGACGTTGCCTTTGAGCATCGATTTTTGCCTGCTGCGGACTCAGCAGTGCATCGGCAACAGTTTTAGCTTGCTGTTCATTCAGCTTATTCATACTCAAGCTCGCTGCAGTTTCACCGCGGTGCCATAGGCCAGCAGTTCGCAGGAACCAGCCAGAATGGAGCTGGTGCTAAAACGAATACCCACCACGGCATCAGCGCCCAGCTTGCTGGCTTCATCCACCAGCCGTTGAATGGCTTTGTTGCGAGCCTCGCTCATCATCTCGGTGTAGCCTTTCAGCTCACCGCCGACAATGCCTTTTAGCCCAGCCATAATATCGCGGCCAACGTGCTTGGATTGCACCACATTGCCGGTGACAACGCCCAAAACTGAGCGCACAACATAACCGGGAAGTGCATCGGTGGTGGTAAATAACATAGCCAGACTCCTTTCTGCAGTAAGAGTCCCAAGGTAGCGAAGCCAGCGGCAAAAGAAAAGTGGTAGGGCGGTGTGAATTTGTAACGAAATATAGCATCAGCCCCGAAATCGGGGCTGATGGGGGTGGAGGCTAGCCCAGCCAGGGTTGGCTGGTTTTGCGGCTTTGCTCAAAGTCACTGATTTGCGGCGCGAACTGCTCGCTGCTGCCGATAAAATCCAGCCCGCTAAGCAGGCGCTGCTTGATATCCGGGTCAATCTCAAAGCCAAGCGCGGCATTGTTGCCAAAGCGGATTTCCTGATTTTTCAAATCGATTTGCCACTGCTGCGGCCCTTCGTTGCAGCGGGTGAACAGGCTGTCGATATTGCCTTTGCTCAGCGCAATCAGCAGCATGCCGTTGTTGGCGCAGTTGTTGTAGAAAATATCGGCGAAGCTCTCGGCAATAATCACCTGAAAACCATACTGCTGCAGGGCCCAGGGGGCATGCTCCCGGCTGGAACCGCAGCCGAAGTTGGCGCGGCTAAGCAGGATGGTGGCACCCTGATACTGCGGGAAGTTCAGCACAAAATCCGGGTTCGGGCTGCCATCGGCCAGATAACGCCAGTCGTAAAACAGCGCTTCGGCAAAACCATCGCGGCTGACCGAGGTTAAGAACTGCTTTGGAATGATCTGATCGGTATCAACGTTGTTTTTATCCAGCGGGC
>SKGJ01000129.1 GCA_007117525.1 Alkalimonas sp. | reverse complement strand
TTCGGGTTGGCATTGATGGCAAACCTTTTCACATCATCAAGTTCCGCAGTATGAGGCCCGATGCTGAAGCTGGCGGTGCCAAGTGGGCCAGCAAAGACGATGACAGGGTGACCCGCGTTGGCCGCGTGATCCGCAAGTACCGGATTGACGAGCTGCCGCAACTGTTCAACGTTTTCCGTGGCGAAATGGGCTTTGTCGGCCCGCGCCCTGAGCGCCCTGAGTTTGTCTGCGAGCTGGAAAAAGACATCCCTTACTACGCTCAGCGTCACAACGTCAAACCCGGCCTGACCGGTTGGGCACAGTTGAAGTATCCTTACGGCTCCACCACTGAGGATGCATTGGAAAAACTGAAGTTCGACTTGTACTACATTAAGCATCGCAGTCTGCTGTTGGATTTGGTCATTCTGGTGCGTACGGTAGAGATTGTATTGTTTGGAAAAGGGCGCTGAACGGATGCCGTCTGAAGTAAAGCAACCTTTTCACGCCTTAACCATTGATATTGAAGACTACTTTCAGGTTGCTGCCTTCGAAAAAAAGATCCAACCCGGACAATGGGATCAGTATCCCATCCGGGTGGATCGCAATACCTACCGCATCCTGGATGTGTTTGACGAACACCAGGCCAAAGCCACCTTTTTTATTCTGGGTTGGGTTGCCGAGCGATTTCCCGAGCTGATCAAAGAAATCCATCAGCGCGGTCATGAAGTCGCCAGCCATGGCTTTAGCCATACCAAGGCCACAGTGCAAACACCTTCTGAGTTTCAGCAAGATGTCAGCAGCACCAAACAGCTGCTGGAAGACATCATTGGCGCTGAAGTAACCGGCTACCGCGCGCCGAGCTTCTCGATTTGTGCAGAGAATGAGTGGGCTTTTGCTTGCTTGAAAGAAGCAGGTTACCACTACAGCTCCAGTACCTACCCGATCAAGCACGATCATTACGGCACCCCGTACTGGCCGGCAGAGCCCTATTTGCGCAAAGAAGGCATTTGGGAGTTTCCGATGCCTATCCTGCAGCTGAAAGGCAAACAAATTCCCATTGCCGGTGGCGGTTATTTCCGGCTACTGCCCTACTGGCTTAGTAAACACTTGATCCAGCGTTACCTGAAACAGAGTCAAAGCCCGTACATGTTTTATTTTCATCCTTGGGAAATTGATCATCAGCAACCACGTATTGCCGATGCCCCGCTCAAATCCCGCTTCCGGCATTACGTCAATCTAAAGCGGATGGAAACCAAAGTCGCCAAACTGCTGCAAGACTTTGAATGGAATACCGTGCAGCAAGTCTTTGAGCAGTATCAGAATCAACAACAACGCTAACCGCTGCCAGCAGGTGACAAGGAATGGTTGAACAAGTCAGACCCGCAGAGCGCACTTCACACACAGGCCCCTGGCTGGCACTGCCCCTCTTGCTGCTTGGCTACCTTTGGGTGTTTTGGCCTAGCCTGGCCCGGATGGAGTCCATTTGGCGCCACTCCGAGACCTACATGCATGCCTATCTGATTTTACCCATCAGCTTGTGGTTGGTCTGGCGTCAGCGTGGACAATGGCTTGGGCTAGCCCCCAAAACAACCTTACTTCCAGCCATTGCCGCCTTCCCTTTTGCCATACTTTGGTTGCTGGCTTATGCCATCGATGTCAATTTTGTCAGCCAATTTGCCGCCATTTTCTTTTTGCAGTTATTGCTTTGGTCTGTGCTCGGTCACCGTCTAATGCGTATCCTGTGGTTCCCGGTGGCCTTCTTAGTTTTTTTGGTGCCTTTTGGTGAAGCCGCCAATCCCATCTTGCAAAACATTACCGCCGATATGGTGGTGTATTTTTTGCGCTTGGTCGACTTTCCAATTTTCCGCGAAGGGCTCTATATCTACACCCCCTCGGCTGTTTTTGAAGTGGCCGTGGCCTGCTCGGGTCTGAACTTCTTGCTGACCAGCCTGGTATTGTCCTGCCTGTACTCCTACCTGCATTACCGCCACTGGTACAAGGCCATTGCTTTTATCGCTCTGACACTGGCGTTATCCATCATCGCCAATGGCATCCGGGCCTTTTTGCTGGTGGTGATTGGTGAGAAATCGAACCTGGCCTATGGGTTTGGTGCCGATCACTATTATTACGGCTGGCTGGTGTTTTTTATCGTGATCATGCTGGCCTTTTGGCTGGGCGCCAAATTTGCCGACGATGAAGCGCCGGCTGTCTCCGCAAGCCATGCAGCCAAGAGCAGTAAAGCAAGCAAAATAGCCTGGGTTGCTTTGCTGCTACTCAGTCTCACCATGCTGGCAGTCGGCGCATCGAGCCGCAGCATGCAGCAGACAGAAGTACCGGAGCAACCTGCCCAGCTACTGGCGGTTGATCAGTCCATTGCGGAGCGTAGCAGCTGGGGCATTCAGTTTTACGACGGTTTAACCCGGGATCACTGGCTTTCTGAGGATGGCGTCGAGCTCTTTGTTGCGTCCTATGCCCATCGCCAACAACGAGGCGATATGATCACCTGGCACAACACCCTCTACCGGATTGATCAGTGGAGCATCACCGCGCAACAGGATTATGGCTCCCGGCTGGATGGTTATCGGGTACTGCAACTCAGTAGCCCAGGTGGACAGCGTCGTAGCATGCTGTATTGGTATCAGCTGGGCGAGTATCGCACCAGCAACCGCATTGTGATGAAGCTGCTGCAACTGCAAGCCTTGCTGCGCGGTCAGAATGACCCCGCCTATGTTGTTGCCTTGTCATTATCCGGCCATTATTCGATGGATGAGAGCCAGCAGCGTTTGCTGCAAGCCAGGGAGCAGCAGCTGACAGGCCTGTTGCCATGAATCAATCGGTGAGTCAGAGCGTTTTGAAAAGCTCTGCCATTTTGCTCACCATTCAACTCTTTCAAAAAAGCCTGGGCTTTATCTCTACGCTGATTCTGGCACGTTTGCTGGTGCCGGAGCATTTTGGTGTGGTCGCTTTGGTGATGATCTGCCTGATGC
>SKGJ01000042.1 GCA_007117525.1 Alkalimonas sp. | reverse complement strand
TTGAATTTTGAAGACCTGGATGCCGCTGCTGGTATTGGCACCGAGTTTTTTTCTTAGCTTTACTATGTGGATGAGTTCAGCCACTACCAAAATGTCGCCATTAGTAAAAAAGCCTCCGGCATCGCTCTGCAGTCGGTGCGCGATCTTTTTCATCACCGGGTTATTGCCTGGCAAGGTGCCAGTCAGGCAAAAACGCCTTTGGGCGAGGTATTTTATCAGCTCTATGGCGCAGAAAGAGCTTCACAGAGCAGATATCAGGAGTTGAACCAGTACAATCAAAATGCAATGTTTTGGTTAGGCCGTACGGATGTGATTGTACTGGATAAGTCCATCTTTGGCTGGTATCGCAGTTACTTGTCAAACGAGATGGATACATCGGCTGAAATCACCATCCACCCTCTCTTTCCAAACTTCCAATACACCCGCGTTGCTTTTCGCGACCCTGAGCTGGCACAGGTGTTTGCAGAAGGACTAAGCCGCCTGAAAGCATCCGGTCGCTATCAGCAGTTTTACGATCAGTATTTCAACCATAGCCCTCCCTAAGGCTTCGGCGCCGAACGCTGCTTTTTGCCCTTAGCTGCCTTGTGCTTGCCTGCGCCTCTTTTTGCCGGATCCAGACCGGTATGGCGAGTCAGTGCTCGCTGACCAGGCTTTGAGTTGGCAGGTCGGCGAACCGCAGGCTTGTGATCATCCGGTGGTACCAGGCAATCTTTACCACGGCCAATCAGGTGCTCCATTTTGTGCGCAATCAAGGCTTCGCGGATTTGCCCCCAGCCTGCAGGATCGTGGTAACGCAGCAATGCTTTATGCAAACGTCGGTTGCGCTCGCCCTTGGGCACCGGCACATCGTCGGTGCTGTGCTTGTGAATGTTCTTCAGCGAGTTCAAGCCGGTATGGTAAATGGTGGTGGCATTGGCCATCGGGCTGGGGTAAAAGTTCTGTACCTGGTCCAACTTAAAACCACGCTGCTTTAACCACAATGCCAGGTTGATCATATCCAGATCGGTAGTACCCGGGTGCGCCGAAATAAAGTATGGGATCAGGTACTGCTCTTTGCCGGCTTCTTTGCTGTACTGCTCAAACATGGCTTTGAATTTGTCGTAAGCGCCCATGCCCGGCTTCATCATTTTCGACAAAGGCCCCTCTTCGGTGTGCTCAGGTGCAATTTTTAAATAGCCACCGACGTGGTGCTGCACCAGCTCTTTGACGTAATTCGGATCTTCCACCGCCAAGTCGTAGCGTACACCGGACGCCACCAGCACTTTTTTAATACCCGGCAAAGAGCGGGCTTCACGGTAGAGTTCGACCGTCGGGCTTTGATCGGTATCCATGTGCTCGCATATGCTGGGGTAGACGCAGGATGGCCTACGACAGGTTTGCTCGGCACGCGGGTTTTTGCAGCGCAGCCGGTACATATTGGCGGTTGGGCCGCCTAAATCCGAGATCACGCCGGTAAAACCCGGTACTTTGTCGCGGATTTGCTCGACTTCGCGCAAAATAGATTCTTTTGACCGGCTTTGAATCACCCGGCCTTCGTGCTCAGTAATGGAGCAAAAGCTGCAACCACCAAAGCAGCCACGCATGATATTGACCGAGGTTTTGATCATCTCATAGGCCGGTATTTTCGCCTTGCCGTAGCTTGGATGCGGTACCCGCTGGTAAGGCAAACCGAACACCAAATCCATTTCTTCGGTACTCAGTGGAAAAGCCGGCGGGTTGACCCAGATATGGCGATCGCCATGACGCTGCATAATGGCGCGGGCGCAGCCTGGGTTGGTTTCCTGATGCACAATGCGCGAGGCATGGGCATAGAGCGGTTTATTCACCGAGACCTGTTCAAAGGCTGGCAGCTTGACGTAAGTGAGCTCCCACGGCTTTTGCTTGGCTGGCTGCACCACCACGGCTTTGGCTTCCACTGGTTGCGGTTTGGTTAAATCAATACCGGCTTTGGCAAACTCGGAGTAGCTGCTGCAACCAACATCATCGGCGCCATAGGGGTTGGGGATGGGATCGATTTTGCCGATTTTATCCAGTGCGGTGGAGTCTACCCCACGCCAACCGGCTAACGGCTCTTTGCGGATCACGGCGGTACCCCGCACATCCTGAATGCTGCTGACCGGTTCTCCGGCGGCAATCCGGCTGGCCACTTCAATCAGCGGGCGCTCAGCATTGCCATAAATCAGCAAGTCGGCTTTGGCATCGAACAACACCGAGCGACGTACTTTTTCCGACCAGTAATCGTAATGGGCAATACGGCGCAAGCTGGCTTCAATGCCACCGATAATCACCGGTACTTCTTTGTAAGCTTCTTTGCAGCGCTGCGAGTACACCAGCACCGCCCTATCTGGCCTTTTGCCGCCCACATCGCCTGGGGTATAAGCATCGTCATGCCGCAACTTTTTATCGGCGGTGTAACGGTTGATCATCGAGTCCATGTTGCCGGCAGAAACGCCAAAAAACAGGTTTGGCTTGCCAAGGCGCATAAAGTCGTCTTTGCTGTGCCAGTCGGGCTGGGCAATGATCCCCACCCGAAAGCCCTGCTGCTCCAGCATCCGACCGACCACCGCCATGCCAAAGCTGGGATGATCGACATAGGCGTCGCCTACCACCAGAATAATATCGCAGCTGTCCCAGCCCAGTTGCTCCATCTCTTTGCGAGACATCGGCAAAAAAGGCGCGGTACCATAACACTCCGCCCAATACTTCGGGTAGGAAAACAGATCACGCTCTGGCGCCATTCTGGCAACAGGGGCGCGGGTACGAAGTAAGTTTGCGGGCTGCGACATGAAAACGGCCTGATAAAAAACAAAGGCAGATTATACCGCTTTCCCCCGGTAAATTACAGCCTGCAGCATCCTGCTTCAATGCTGCGGCTTGAAAATTTCTGCTCAAAAAGTATACTAAAGGTATTCTTTCGGCAAACAGCCACTGGAGGTTTCCTATGGCCACAGTAGAAAGTACCAATCC
>SKGJ01000039.1 GCA_007117525.1 Alkalimonas sp. | reverse complement strand
GAAAGCCAGCTGTTTCGTTACGGTGAGCCGATTTAACGCGAAGACAGGGCTGCGGTGTCACTTTGCTGCCAACGGACTTCATGCAGTTGCAAATCGACCTGCTCGACATTGTCTTCACCATGCCAGATCCGCACCAGCAGGTAATCCAGTTCTGGAGCGACCCAGGCATAAATTTGTCGATCGGAGTCGTCTTCGACCCGCTCTATCCGCCAGGCTTTCACTTCACCATAAGGCAATGGCAGGGTTTCTTTGCCAACCACCTGAAAATGATAGGTTCTTGGATCACCCCGCCGGTTTAATACCTCGTAACTGAAGGTCCGCTTGCCAGCAGCGAGGTCAATGGCCAGTTGTTGGTGGTAACTGAGCTGATCCAGCCAGGCATCACTCCAGCCATGTTCTTTCAACTCTCCCTTACGACCTTGCCGCACCTCTTGCTTGACAGGATCCAAGGTCAGTTGATGGTGACGGTTGGGCCCTGTGCCACTGCGACGCATTTCATAATGCAATGGCTGGACCCGGGTTCCATCCAGTTGAAAGGTCGTTTGCTCTTCCCGGCGATCACGCAGCACCATCCAACTGACTTCACTGCGGTAACGCAGGGTATAGGTACCGTTCTCTTCGGTTAGCTCACGCTCGCCCTGGCCATGGCTGCGGCCATTACGATACACCACGTACTTTGCCTGATAGGGTTTTAACTCCAGCGGGAGCTCAGTGGTCGCTGGTTCGGCGAAAAGAGGAAAAGCCAGCCAGGGCAGGCAGAAAAAAGGCGCCCGCAGGCGCCATTCAGAAATCATGTTCATCATCATCATGGGCATATCCATACTGCGGTAAAGGTTCATTGTCCAGCAAGGCATGGTTGCCTTGCTGTTGCAAACGACCCTGACAAAACCAGCGGATCACCAAAGGATAAATTCGGTACTCTTGTTCATGCACCCTGGCAGCCACTGTTTCTGCATCATCGTCAGCAAAAATCGGTACTTTGGCTTGCAATACCACAGGTCCGCCATCCAGCTCCTCGGTGACAAAGTGCACACTGCAGCCATGGATGGAATCCCCGGCTTCAATCGCACGTTGATGGGTATGCAAACCCTGGTACTTTGGCAACAGGGAAGGATGAATGTTCAATAACTTTCCGGAAAAGTGCGTAACGAAACCCGCAGTCAGGATCCGCATAAAGCCGGCCAGCACCACAACATCGGGTTGGTAACGCTCGATCAGTTGCTGCAAGGCGCTATCGTAATCCTCGCGGCTTTGGTAGTCCTGATGACTCAGGCTATGGGCTGCACAGCCGGCATCCCGGGCACGGGTCAGGCCATAGGCGTCGGCTTTGCTGGAAATGACCGCCATCACCTGGCCGGCAATAAAGCCTGAGGCGCAGGCGTCCAGGATTGCTTGCAGGTTGCTGCCGTTTCCGGATATCAGTACAACAATGGATTTCATGCCAACCCTTAGCCGTGCTTAACGAATAATGACCTGTTCTTCGCCGGCGGCTGCCGGTTGGATCTCACCCAGGTGCCAGGCCGTTTCGCCAGCTTGTTGCAGCTGATCCAGTGCCGGTTGCAGCTGTGCGGCGGGTACCACAACGATCATGCCGACACCACAGTTGAAGGTGCGGTACATTTCGTGGGTGGTGACGTTGCCCTGCTGTTGCAGCCATTGAAAGATTGCCGGCCATTCCCAGCTGCTGCCATTGACAACGGCTTTGGTGCCTTCAGGCAATACCCGTGGAATGTTTTCCCAAAAGCCACCACCCGTCACGTGGCAAAGCGCATGCACGGGCTGCTGCTTGATCAGGGCCAACAGGTTTTTGACATAAATGCGAGTGGGTTCCAACAGGTGATCGGCAATGGATTTCCCCGCCAGCTCCGTGTCGGTCGATTGGCCACTGACTTCTAAAATTTTACGGATCAGCGAAAAACCATTGGAGTGCGGGCCGGATGAAGCCAAAGCAATCAACTGGTCGCCGGCTTGCACCTTGCTGCCGTCGATCAACTCGGATTTTTCCACCACGCCGACACAGAAACCGGCGATATCGTAATCATCGCCATGGTACATGCCAGGCATTTCAGCGGTTTCACCACCGACCAGCGCACAGCCAGACTGAGCGCAACCGTCGGCAATGCCTTCGACCACGGTAGCTGCGGTATCGACGGCCAATTTACCGGTCGCGTAGTAATCGAGGAAGAATAATGGCTCAGCACCTTGCACAATGAGATCGTTGACACACATGGCCACCAGGTCAATGCCGACGCCTTCGTGCCGCTTCAGGTCCATGGCTAAGCGCAGTTTGGTGCCGACGCCGTCAGTGCCGGATACCAGCACTGGCTCCTTGTAACCTGCCGGGATTTGGCACAAGGCCCCAAAACCACCCAAACCACCCATCACCTCCGGGCGATGGGTGCGTTTTACAGCACCTTTGATACGATCGACCAGGGCGTTGCCAGCATCAATATCGACACCGGCATCTTTGTAACTTAAAGATGGATTTTGGTTGCTCACGGCATTCCTCAATTCGGGTAGGGCTGAAAATGGGCGCTATTTTACCTGCTTAATGACCCGGACAAAAGCTTTACTGGGTAGCATTTGTCATGGCCTGCTGGACATAGTCGGCAATGCTGATGCTGTCATCCTGCACAATCTTGTGATAAATTATTGATGCAAATGGAAATTCCTTGTCAAGGTAGGTCAGGCAAACGTAGGGTGCATCCTGGCTGCTTTTGTCATGAAACCAGTCGCCGCCAAGCTCACGGCGGAAAACTTCACCGGTGTAGGCGCCTAAAATCGTGCAGAGCGTAAACAGCAGATCCTGAGCATGGGCCTGGGTTTTTTGCCGCTGATGCAAGGCTGAAATCAAGGTGTCCAGCTGTACCAGGCTGTTGCGGCTGTAATCCAGCTCCAGCTGGAACTCTTCACGTCCATATTGAACGGCGTCCGCTGCCGACTGGACCATCAGGTCTTTTAACTGTTGATCGTGCATGCTATCTCCTTGG
>SKGJ01000207.1 GCA_007117525.1 Alkalimonas sp. | reverse complement strand
CCAGGCTGACGGCTTCCAAAGCGGTACGGATCTGCTCTGACAAATTAAAGGTTTCATCCTGTTGACCAATGGCCAGCCAGAGTCGCTTGGCTCTACTGCTTAAGCTGGTATCGTTTTCATTCAATTGTTGCAATAGCCCCTGCTTTAACTCAGCAAACTCAAGTGGCGACAAGGCTTCCAAAGATGCCAGAAAGTCCCGGTAAAACGCTAGGGTTGCCTGATACAGTTGCTGGCAGTTGCTGTGCGGGGATTGAATGTAAAAGGCCAGACCTGGCAGGGTGTTCACGGGCACATAGCCGGTTCCGACCAGGTAGCCCAACTGCTGCTCTGTGCGAAGCTGATGAAAGTAACGGGGTGCCAGCAGGTGATTGGCGAGCATAAAAAGAGCCATTTGCTTGGGAGACTTGTCTTGAGCCGGTAAGTAAATCACCAGTGCATGATCGGGGTGCTCGACTGCAACGGTCAGCCAGACAGGGCCCAGGCCTTGAATGGAGCGTTCAGGGTCTTTTGTCACCGGACAGGTCTCTACGTTTGCCAGCCAGCCCAGCAACTGCTGTTGCAACTCAGTGGCCTCTTGTTGCTGCCAATTTCCGGTCATAAAAGCTTCGACATGGAGCTGCTGCAGCAATTGTTGGTTAAAATGCCCGAAGCTTTCTGCTGTCATGGTGGACAGCTGATGCAGCAGCTGATCAACGCCTGGGTTGTGTGGGTGCATCACGGCCGAAAGTTGGCTAAAGAGACTGGCGACGGGCTTGTTTTTATGGCTGTCGCGCCAGTGGCGCATTAATTGCTGCTTCAGTTCGGTAAAGCGCTCTGGTTGAATTTGAAAATGACGGATGTGATTAAGCACGTCCATCAGCAGCCGAATTTGGTTGTGGCTGAGCCCATAGCTGTGCAGGCTGATCCCCTGCTTTTGCACATGGGCGCTGTAACCGAGCCCGGCGGTGGTTGCCGGGTAAAAAACTTGCTGGATTTCATCGTTGAGCAGCTCTACCCATAGGCGGGTGGCTGCCAGATGCCAGCAGCTTTCAATGCTGTGTGGTAGATTCAGTTGCAGATAAATATGGCCTTTTGGGGTATGAAAATCTGCATCGGCTTTAAACCAAAGGGTTAGGGCATCGCTTTGATGAATGCGAATTGGCAGTGGTTGAGTAGCGTTTGATGACAACAGGCTGAGTTCAGACACCAGGTAGGGGTTGGGCGTTGGGAGTTGCAAGTCTGAGGTGGGTCTGGCTTGATTCAGCCCCTGTTGCAGCCCGACTGGCAGCGGCTGTACCTGATACGGAGTGTCATACCAACGTGCTTGCTGACTGGTCTCCAGTCCGGGCGCAATCAGCATCCGTCGCATGTTGTCGGGACGGAAGTAGCTCAGTACCTGACGGTAGAGTGATTCAGGGGGCGTCTCCATCCGGTAATCGCCAAAGACCACATCTTCGGTTGGGTAGTGCTGCATATTGACGGCCAGCTCGGTGGCGGTTTGTTCCGTGGTACTGGGCTCTTGGTACAGGAAGGACCAATGCAGCAACTGCTGACGTTCCCGAAACAAGGTGGCCGGGAAGGGAGCGGCTTGCAGCATGGCCAGGTAATTAAAAATGACCGCGGTAATGTCATCAATGACACTCATGCCCAGCAAGGTCAGCTCACAAGAGATGCTAAAGTCTTTAAAGTTGCTGCCATCCACCCCACCTCCGGCGCTTAGCTGATTGATCCAGCCGTTACTTTTTAACGCTGTGTGCAAAGAGCCGGGGCCTTCATCGCCCAGTAAATGGGCAATGAAACTGATCAGTTTGTACGGGTACCAATGCTGAATGCAAGGTAATGCGAAGGTGACCACCAACTTGTGCATTTCTTTGTGTGGCTCAATCAGCAGATCCAACCCCAGCTGCTCGGGTAAATAAAGCGGTTGCTGCAACCAGTCCCGTTTGGGATCCCCGGCTGTTAATTCAGTGAAGTACTGCTCAACCCATTGCTGCTGTTGTTCGACGGCTGCAGGGCTGACCAGCACCAGGGTCATTTGGTTGGCAACATAAAAACGCTGATAAAATGTCAGCAAGGCTTCGCGCAAACTTTGCTCAGGGGTATCGGCCAGGGTTTGCAGGTTGCCAACAGAAAACTTGGCAAAGGGATGGGCTGGATTGACGGTTTCTTTATGCACCTGATAAATGCGACGGCCGTCGTCTTTTAACTTCAGGGTAAATTCGGCTTCTATCGCCTGGCGCTCTTTGTCGATGTAATCATCGGCAAACAAGGGGTGGCTGAACATATCGGCAAAGCGGTGCAACCCCTCGGCAAAGTAGTTATTGTCGCAATCGAAAAAGTAGGTGCTGTACTCGGTGCCGGTCCAGGCGTTGCTGCTGCCACCATGATGGCTGGCAAAGTTACCAAAGCTTCCGGCAACCGGGTAATGTTGGCTGCCTAGAAACAGCATGTGTTCGGTAAAGTGTGCCAGGCCCTGCCTGTCGTGCGGATCATCAAAGTGCCCAGCCCGAACACAGAGGGCAGCGGCACTTTTTTCTGCATCCGCTTGCTGGATCAACAGCACCGCCAGGCCATTCTCCAGAGTCAGGTAATGGTACTGCTTCGGATCGTTAGGGCTTTGCTTTATTTCAATTTTTTTCAATGGTCGGCCTGCTGGGTTGGGGATACAACTGGCTTATCGATGTTTTTTCATACCTTTAAGGAATAGCATAGCGTAACTTTATGCCTTAATAACAGTTACAGCCGCACGAAACTTTCATTATCATAGCGCACAATTTTTCGCCTGGTGTAGCCAGGACCTGACAAAGTAGCAGTAGGTAGCAGTAAATGGTCAATTTAGTAATCATGCGTCATGGTGAAGCTGAAGCCTTGCAAAGCACCGACGCCATGCGGCAACTCACTGCCAAAGGCCGGTCTGAGGTGACTCAAATGGCCAGCTGGCTGCAGCAGCACTACCCGGCTTTTGATCGGGTGCTGTGCAGCCCTTACACCCGGGCTCGCCAAACGGCAGAGT
>SKGJ01000044.1 GCA_007117525.1 Alkalimonas sp. | reverse complement strand
GATTGCGAAGACTTCAGCATTGCCAAGTATTTTACCTTGCTTGAGATGGGGTTTGATGGTCAAAAGCTGCGCTTGGTGTATGTCAAAGCCGTGCAATTGAATCAATTTCATATGGTGTTGGCTTACTATGAAACACCATCAGCCGTTCCCCTGATTCTGGATAATTTGGATGGTGCCATCCGGCCGGCAACACAGCGGCCGGATCTGGTGCCGGTATTTAGTTTTAACGGCCAGCAGTTATGGCTTAACCGGCAGCGAGGCCGGGCTGAAGCCATAGGCTCACCAGAACGTTTGCCCCAATGGGTGGAGTTACTGGAGCGTTATGCCCACCCGCGGTAGCGACAAGGATAATAAGAATGACGTTATTTCGACAACTTCTGGCTTTGATTTTGCTCAGTTTAACCCTAAGTTTGGTGGGAGCACTCTGGTTGAGTTTCAACAACAGCAGAGTTTTCCTGGCCGAGCAGTTGACGACTGATGTAGAGAATGCCAGCGTCTCCTTGGCCGGGGCCTTGCAGCCGCATTTAGAACCATTGCAGCCAGTCTTAATCGAAAGTGTGCTTAAAGCCTATGCCGATGGCGGGTTCTACCAGCGGTTGGAGGTGCAGTTATTTGATTCGGATTACAGCTGGCAAGAGCAGCGGGACAGCCAGAGAGATCAGGTTCCAAACTGGTTTTTGCAACTTGAGTTGTTGCCACAGGTTGAGCGTCGGGTGGTACTGACCAGTGGCTGGATGCAGCATGGCGAACTTCGGATTGTTGGCCACCCTGGCATGGCATACCGCACCTTGTGGCAAACTTTGGTACAAATGTTGAGCTGGTTTGCCGCCCTGACGTTATTGTTGGTGTTGTTGGCTACCTTAGGTATTCGCAGAATCTTGCAGCCCCTACAGCATATTCAGTCTGTTTCGGAACAAATTCGTCAGCATCAGTTCGAGCAGATTCCGGTTTTACCCCGAACGCGCGAGCTTCGTAGCGTAGTGCAAGCCATTAATCAAATGTCGGATCAACTGCAGCGTGACTTTGCTGAAAGCGATGCTCGTCAGCAGCAACTGAAAGATCAAGCCTTTCGGGATCCGGTTAGTGGCCTGGGGAATCGGCGATTTTTTAATCAGCAGCTGCAGGTCTGGTTGCAAGATGAACCCAGAGGTATCGTTGCTCTGGTCAAAGTGCCGGGTTTAACGCTACGCGATCAGCAAAGTTTTATGGCACGTGATAAAGCCATAGCCAGAGCCGGTGAGTTGATGCAGCAACGGGCACAAACCGTCAGTGACGCGGTGCTGTGCCGGATGGGGCTGGATGAGTTTGCCCTGCTGTTGCCCGGCCAAAGTATTGAACAAGCCAAAATAATGCTGGAACACCTGCAACAAGCTTTGCTTGAGCTTTTCGCCAGTCTGGAGCAACCGGTTTGGATCGGAGCTTGCTGGATCAATCACTCCAGCTCTGTTTCGGAAGTGATGGCCAGGGTGGATCGTGCCTTGCAGCAAGCCCGCAACGACAATGACCATCAGGTCCCGATTCATACCGACAATCGCGATGTCACTCAACGCAGCGAGCTGGTTGCGAAGCTGCAAGATGCGGTAGAGCAGGGAACCATCAGCTTTTCAAAACAACCTGCTTTTCTGTTGAATGAGCAGTTGGTGCACTTCGAAGTGTTTGCCAGATTGGAGTTTCCGGTAGGGCGCTTTATTCCCGCTGCTAGCTTTATGTCAACGTTGGACGAGTATGAGTTGGGCTTGCGATTTGATCAGCAAGTGATTCAACGTGTGTTGACGCAGCTGGAGCAAGCACAAGAGCATCCGGTCGTCGTGAATTTGTCGTCGGCGGCGCTCAAATCGACAGCCTTTTTACGCTGGCTGGATAGTCAGTTGCAGCAGCACGTGCATGTATTGCCCTACTTTGGCATTGAGTGCTCGGAAGAGTCGGTGTTGTACAACAAAGCTGCGGCCCAGGCATTAATCACTTTGCTGCGGCAATACAAGGTGCGCTTTGGGTTGGATAGGGTCGGGCGTAATTTCGCATCCATGGCCTATGTTCAGCAGTTCCGGCCTGACTATGTGAAAATCGATGCAGCTTTCACTCAGTCATTGGCGGCTTCAGCTCAGGAGAGTGTCTTTTTAAATTCTTTGGTGGCGACGATACGTGCGCTGAGCATTCAGGTGCTGGCAGTGCATATCGAAGATGAAGAGCAGCTGAAACAGCTATCCCACTACCGCTTTGATGGCTATCAGGGCTTTTTACATCAGCCCGAGCCTTATTTTTCGACGACCCCTCAACATGGAGATGAGACATGATGTCTTGGTTAAAATCACTGTTTGTTCTTGTTGTATTACTCAGCTCAGCAGAGCTGTTGGCTGGCAGTGAGGATCCGCGCGAGCGCGCTATTGTTTTTAAAGAGCCCCCTGTTGTGGTGGATTCCGACGGTGATGGCATTCCGGATGAATGTGATCGTTGTCCCAATACGCCAGCCGGTGACAGAGTTGACTCTTTTGGCTGCAGCATTTTTGAAGAAGATCAGGTGATTCTGGAAATTGATATCCTGTTTGACTTTGATAAAGCCATTGTCAAGCCACAGTACCTGTCACAGGTGCAAGAGCTGGCGGATTATCTGAAGCGCTTTATTCATACCAAGGTCACCATTGCCGGGCACACCGATGACCGAGGTTCTTATGCATACAATCAGCGATTATCTGAGCGCCGGGCTCAGGCGGTTGCAGATTTACTGAGTGAGCGGTATGGCATCGAAGCCAAGCGGATCAAGACGGTAGGCTATGGGAAAACACAGCCTCGGGCAACGGGAACCAGCGACGAAGCCAGAGCCCGAAATCGCCGAATTGAAGCGATTGTTGAGCCGCTGGATTGAAACTGAGGTATAATGGCGTCATTGCCACAGTGGAGTAATCAATGACGCCTTTTGCCGAACTGGCGCTGGATCCGCGCTTGTTGCGCTCGATGCAGCACCTTGGATTTACCAAGCCGACTGAAGTCCAGCAAGAGGCCATTC
>SKGJ01000304.1 GCA_007117525.1 Alkalimonas sp. | reverse complement strand
TTAAGTACAGCGCCCAACTTGAAAAACATTACGGCAACAAACGCATTGTTGTCACCGCCCGCTCTGCTCAACTGTCGCAGGTATTGCTGAATATTCTGGTCAATGCCGCTCAGGCCTGCGACGAAAAGATAGGACTCATTCAAATCACCTTGTGTGACGACAAGGACAACGCCTTTATCGAAATCAAGGACAATGGCTGTGGCATCCCTGAAGACACCCTGACCAAAATATTTGATCCTTTTTTCACCACCAAAGCTGTTGGCAAAGGCACAGGCTTAGGTTTGGCAATCTCCAAAGCCATTATTGAACAACACAGCGGAAGCATTCAGGTCAGCAGTCAACCCAATCAAGGCACCAGCTTTGTCATCACTTTGCCGAAACAACCGGATCTCAGTCATGGTGAAGCAGATGGCTATCTTTAAAGCGGCGCACCATGGCAACTGAACAGGACAAGCTTTCCGGTTTATCCAAAACCCTGTTTAGCATCTCTGAACTGAGTTATGCTGACTTGGCAGAAACTACCTATTTTGCCCAGTTGCATCAATGCGTGCATCAACTGGTGCACTGCGATAATTTTATGATTGTGCTCTATCATCCAGACCAATCATCCTTGGAAATTGCTTATTTTGCCGATCAAAAAGACGCCTGCCCTGCCGTGAAACACTTTGCACTTGGCGATGGTATTACCTCCTATGTTATTCGCCAGCGTAAGCCTGTGTTGCTTGATGCTGCAAGCATTCAACAACTTGTTCAACAAGGCAAGATAGCCAGTGTACTTGGCCACCTTGACAGCATTGTCAGCTGGTTGGGTGTACCCATGCTGCTTGAGGATGAGCTGTTGGGTGTGCTGGTTATTCAGAGTTATTCCAGCGATGTGAAGTACCAGACCACCGATCTGGAGCTGATTGCATACGTTGCGGCCCACCTGGCCGCGCATTTTGAACGCCGCAAAGCGCATCAGGAGCGCCAGCAGCTGATGCAGCTGCTGGCAGAAAAAAACCATCAACTCGAACAGGCATTGCACCAGCTCAGGCAACAAGAGCTGTCGTTAATCCAACAACAGCGCATGGCCAGCTTTGGCAAGCTGGCAGAAAGCCTGGCCCATGAAATTAACAGTCCTCTTGGGGCAACTTTGTGCAACCTGCAACTGCTGCAACATTACGTGGAGACCCTGCCCAAAGTCATTCCTGCAAAGGCCATGGAGGCAATTACACAGCTCACCCCCGAGTTTCCGGAACTGCTGACGGATGCCAAACAGCTGGTCGCAGAGACAGAAGCTTCCGCAAGCAAAATTGAAACCGTGGTCAAGCAGCTCACCCTATTCCATCACCAGGACAGCACCAGCAGTGCGCCGGTTCCTGTCCATACACTGCTGCAGTCGGTTGCTTTGCTGCTTAAAAGCACTCATCATCGATTGATTCCAGTAGAGATTGAATGCGATAGCGCGTTGCAGCTAAACACCAATAAGGCCAAACTGGTTCAGGTGCTCTTTGGGCTGCTGGAAAATGCCATGGAGCATGGCAAGCCCCCGCTTAAAATGCAGGCCTTGCTGGATGAAACCGAGCATCATGTGCTGCTTCGGGTCATTGATCAGGGTTCGGGCGTTGCACCGACCTTGCTGCACGACTTGCAATATCGGCACAACATGGCTGAGTCTGAGCAAAAAGGACTGGGGTTGGCACTTTGCATTCATACGGTGCAGGAATTAAAAGGCACATTGTCGCTGACGCCACAACGAGAGGGCCACACTTGTTTTGAAGTGCAGCTGCCCATGTGAGGTCAGGCTTTTAGTCTTAGCTTAGCTCTCAGCTCCACGAAGGCTGCTCAGGGACGCTGTCACAGCATCGGACAAGCCCGTTAGCTTTAACCAAAGCGCATTGTAATCTTCCGGCTTCAAGCGTAACTCATGCCGTAACAGCTTCTCCATCGCATCCAACTCAAGGGCCACAGACTCGGCACCTACAAAGCGGGTTGAAGATTTTAAACGGTGACACAAAGCCGCCAGGGCTGTCACATCACCGGTACGGTTTGCTTGCTGCATTTCGTCCATGGTTTTGGCTAAACAGGCTTGATAATCATGCAAGACTTCTGCCAGCGCGTCCTCCCCAACCATTGCCGTCAGGTTGTTCAGCGATAAAGGTATTGGTTGCTCTGCAGCAGGACGCAACCAAGGATCTAAACCATCCCGTAATCCCTGAAGCGAGATGGGCTTGGTAAGATGAGCGTCGAGTTGATGGTTGCGACTGCGCTCGATGTCTTCAGGCATGACACCCGCCGACAGCGCCAAAATTGGTTTGCGAAAGCCTTGCTGGCGCAGCAGTCCAGTGGCCGATAGGCCATCCATCACCGGCATCTGAATGTCCATCAGGATGATGTCAGGCTCCTGCAGTGCCACCGCGGCCAGGGCAGCTTTGCCATGCTCGGCTTCACGAACCGACAGGCCCAACCGTTCCAGCATTTTTCGCAGCAATAAACGGTTGGTTCTGTCGTCCTCAACCAGCAGGACCTGCCCATGCAATTGACCAGCAGGCGTTATAGAGGGACGCTCAGCTAATTCGGTGGTAGCAGCAAAAGGCAAGCTCAGTTGAAATGAGAAACAGCTGCCCTCGCCAGGCGAGGATTGCACCTTGAGCGCACTCTGCATTTTCTGCAGCAACCCCTGACTGATGAAAAGCCCAAGGCCGGTCCCACCGAACTGGCGGGTAATGCTGGTGTCGAGCTGGTGAAAGGCATCAAATAACTGAGCAATGCTCTCCTCGCTCATACCAATACCGGTATCGGTCACGGCAACCTCCAAGGTAACGGCGCCACTGTCTACATCAAGGACACGGAATTCCACCGTAACACGGCCGTAGTGGGTAAACTTAATGGCGTTGCCGACCAGGTTAATCATCACCTGGTTAAAGCGAAGCGCATCGAGCATCACTGGACGGTGCAGGGCCGGGTCAACAGAGACCTGCAAACTTAAGCCTTTACGCTGTGCCTGCAATTGCATCATGTCGTCCAGTTCTAACATCA
>SKGJ01000076.1 GCA_007117525.1 Alkalimonas sp. | reverse complement strand
GCTGTACCAACAAGCTATTGAGCTTAGCCAGGCACAGGGCTTTACCCAGCATACTGCGCTGGCACATGAGCTGGCTGCCGATTATTGGCTGCGAATGCAGCAGTCAGCCTATGCCCGGGAGCACACTGCCAGTGCCTGGCTGTGCTATCACCACTGGCAATGCCATGCCAAAACACAACACATGCTGTTGGATGCACCTGAACTTGCTCAGCATCCGATGCTGCTGGCTGCAGCCGATAGCTCTGCCGACCAACAGCTGGACTTAGCCTCGGTGTTAAAAGCGGCAGAAACCCTGGCAGGCGAGATCGATCTGCAGGCATTCCTGCTGCAAATGCTGCAGCTGATGGTGGAAAATGCCGGCGCACAAGACGGCTGTCTGCTGATGTTGTCTGATGGAGATAAGCTCGAGCTGCAAGCCAGCACGGTGCAGCCACCACCGGTACTGCCAGAAAAACTGTTGAATTTGGTGCATCGAACCAAACAAAGCCGACTGATTAATAACACCAGCCACAGCCACCTTTACCCACCAGCCAACGAAGGCCCCAAAGCTGTATTGTGCATTCCCATGGTGGTGCATGATCAGATCCGGGGTGTGCTGTATTTGCAGCATCAGGCTCTGACCGGTGTCTTTCGTCAGGAAGGCATTCAACTGCTGCAATTGTTAGCCAATCAAACGGCTATCTTGTTTGACAACGCCCGGCTGTCGCAGCAACTGCTGGAAGCCAATCGCAACCTGGAGCAAAAAGTTGCCAGCCGTACCCGGGATCTGGCGCAGGCTAAAATCAAGGCAGAAGCAGCAACTGAGGCTAAGTCGGCATTTCTTGCCCGCATGAGCCATGAAATCCGTACCCCGATCAATGCCGTGATTGGCCTCAGCCGACTGGCGAGCAGAGACTGTCGGGATCCAGAGCAGCAAGACTACCTCAGCAAGATTCGAGGTTCCGGCGAGATGCTGCTAAGCCTGATCAACGATATTCTGGATTTCTCGAAAGTCGAAGCCGGCAAACTCAGTCTGGAAAAAAATCGATTTTCGCTCAGTCATGTGGTGCAACAAGCCATCCATATGACTGCTCTAAAAGCACACAGCAAAGGCCTTGAACTGGTGGCCGACTTGTCAGCGGAGATCCCAGCCGAACTGATTGGCGATCCGCTGCGGATCCAGCAGCTGTTGGTGAATTTACTCAATAACGCCATTAAGTTCACCGAAAGCGGCTCCGTCTGCCTGATGCTGCATGGCACCCCTCAAGCAGGCGGGCGCTACAAACTGCACGGTTCGGTCACAGACACCGGCATCGGCATGACCGAGCAACAACAAAAACGGCTGTTTCAGTCCTTCAACCAGGCCGATGAGTCCATCACCCGTAAGTACGGGGGATCTGGCCTTGGCCTCACCATCTGCAAACAACTCTGTGAATTGATGGGGGGGGAAATCTGGTTGGAGAGTGAGGCCGGTTATGGCAGCACCTTTTACTTTACCATTGAGTTGCAAGCCTCGGAGTACCAGCCACAGCAAAAATATCAGGCACTGGTAAAGCGTCAACTACGCGCCCTGGTGGTGGATGACATGGCACTAACCCGCATGGTCTTGCTAAAACAACTGGATGAACTGGGTGTGCAAGCAGAGCAATGCAGCAATGGTCAGGATGCCATAAGGCGCATAGAGCAAGCAGAAAGCAGCCAGCACCCCTACGACTTTATCCTGATGGACTGGCGCATGCCGGGGATGGATGGCATCGAAACCGCACGCAGTATTCAGCAGCGGCTGGGATCACGCAGCCCCCATATATTGATGGTATCGGCCTACGACAAAGCCCAGGCCAAAGCCAGCATGAAAGATGTGAAAATTGAACAGTTTTTGGAAAAGCCGGTCAACTACTCCATGTTGCTGGATGCCATCAGCCCCCTGCTTTACCAACAACAAGGTGCAGCGGCGCCAACAGCGCCGTTGGGCAGCGAGGTTCCAAACTTACAGGGCAAGCGCTTGCTGCTGGTAGAAGACCACCTGATCAACCGTCAGGTTGCACTCGGTTTCTTGCAAGATACCGAAGCGGACATCGACTGCGCTGAGCATGGGCAGGCAGCGCTTGACCTGCTGCAGCAACATCACTACGACCTGGTACTGATGGATATTCAAATGCCAGAAATGGATGGTTTAACAGCCAGCCGGAAAATTCGTCAGGAGCTAAAGCTCACCGAGATGCCGGTGATCGCCATGACCGCGCATGCCTTGCAGGAGGATATTGATAAAAGCCTGGATGCCGGGATGAATGCCCACCTGACCAAACCCATCGATCCCGACCAGCTGTATCAGACTCTTGGTCGTTTCTTGCCCGGCCAAAGCAAGACGGCTCCCTCCGGGCCCCCACCTGAACACCACAGCCCGGGTACAGAGCCCCCGTTGCTGGATGAGCAGCAGGCCAGGAAAAACCTCGGACCCCAAGCGGCCATCTACAGCAACTTGTTGCCTATTTTTTACAACGAACACCAGCAGTTGCCACAGAAAATGCGGCTTCAATTGCAGCAGCAAGACTTCAAAGCCCTGCAGCATGAAGCTCACTCGCTAAAAGCGGCAGCTGCTTACATTGGTGCTTTTGGCATTGCTGCACTGTGTGAGCAGTTGGAAAGCCAGCTACGACAAACGCCGCCTCAAACCCTGGCCCTGCCAGATTTGCTGTCGCAATTGGAGCAGCTACTGGCTTTGTTGCACCAGCGCCTCGGTATTAGCAACAGCGCTGCTTTGCAAGTCCTGAGCAATCAACAGCTCAGGCAGAAACTGCAAGCTCTGCTGCCGATGCTGCAGCAATCTGATCTGGCGGCTGAGCCGATACTCGAGCGTTTGCAGCAACAATTGGGGCAATCTGTCTATGCTGAAAAAGTTGCCGAACTCAGCCATACTGTAGCCAATATCGAGTTTGAGCAGGCTTGCGAGCTGCTGCAAGCCCTGTTGCAACAATTGGAGCCCGAGTGAAATGGATTCTGCCACATCAATGGAGTCTGGCGTCAACCACCGGCAACGGGTGCTGATC
>SKGJ01000201.1 GCA_007117525.1 Alkalimonas sp. | reverse complement strand
GGGGGTTTAGTGCCCAGTTTGGCTACTTAATGCTGGCCTATGCCGTAATCCAGGCACTTGATGGCAATCTATTGGTTCCATTATTGTTTTCCGAAGTCATTGACTTGCATCCGGTGTACATCATCGTAGCGGTGTTGTTCTTTGGCGGCTTATTTGGTTTTTGGGGTATCTTCTTTGCCATTCCATTGGCGTCCCTGGTCAAAGCCACGGTCAATGCCTGGTCGGCTCGGGTGCAGGCTTCCACAGAGGTGGCGGAATAGACAAAGACTCGCTAAAGTCGGCTACAATAGGTACAATGCATTCAAGTTTTGGCTGAATTCGCCGAAACAAAATTATCCGCTTTTAGAATGCCCGGATCGTATTCGCTGTTTTCACATGGATGATGTTGTGACTGAATCTGTTTTTCCCAGCTTGAAGCATGCGTTGATAGTCTTGCTGTTGTTGTGTTGTATCGCAGCAAGCAAGACTTCGCATGCTGCCGGAGAAACCGGATCTCAACCGGTCATTGAACCCACTCCCATCTCTGAACAAATCGCATTTTTAGTCCTCGGCATCATTCGATACAGCCGCTGGCCTGAAGCGCCTGCACAAGTTGATGTCTGCATACTCGGTGATGTCCAATACGCCGACATGCTGTTGCAAGCTACACATTTCATTGGTGAGGTCCCGGTCGTCAGTCAGGTTGTGACTCTGGAGCAAGCGCTTAGTGAACACGGATTGTGTCAGGTCTATTATCTTGGTGAAGCCAGCAGCGAGGTGTATCAGTTGCTTTATCAAGCAGTTGGTGCCAATGCAGTGATCACCATGGAAGAAGAAAACGAGTACTGCAGCATTGGCGGTATGTTCTGCTTTCATGTCGAAAACAGCAAAGCAAGTTTTAAGATTAATCTGGATGCCATCTCCCGTAGTCAGGTCAGAATTCATCCCAGTGTGCTGCGACTGGGCCAGTACCGGAGTAACCTATGAAGGTACTGCATCCACGAAAGCAGTCGCAACTGCCATCGTTGCGGCAAGTGTATCTTCGAACCAGTTTGATGGTGGTGGTCGTCAGTGTTGTGTTACTGGCCATGATCATTGGTGCTTTGGCTATGAACAAGTTGACCGCATTCACCCAGATGAACTTGCAATTGCTGGCTCGTTCGACAGCGGTCACCATTGAAGCCGCCGTTTACTTTGATGACAAGGACATTGTTGCCGAGCAATTGGCGCAACTGTTATCCGATGCCGATGTCCTCAAGGCACGTATTAGTCTGCCAGATGGCAGCAGTTACTTTGAATGGCAAGACGCTGCGACTTCGAGTTCCACTGGGGTTGTTCACTTGATTCTTGATCGGTTGTTACACTCTGAAAGCAGCCCGGTTTTGATGCAGCAGCAAGAAATTGCTGTGATTACGCTTTGGCCGAAAGGGGAGAGGATTGCCCTTTACATGTGGCACGGATTCATCGGCTTGTTGTTTTGTCTGGCATTGACCTTGGTGTTGCTGCTCTGGGGCACCCGGTACTTGCACCAGCTCATGAGTCAACCTTTGTTGGAGCTGGCCTATGTCAGCTCAATGGTGCGGGCGAAACGTGATTTTAGCCAACGGATTTCACGCAGTGACATCGCAGAGATAGATCAGTTGCGAATTAACTTTAATGCATTGTTGGACGAGTTGAATCAGTGGCAATCCAATGTCGAAGCCGCGCATTCGGAGCTGCAGCAGCATGCTTACTTTGATGCGTTGACCGGTGTTCGTAATCGAAATTATTTTGAACAGTCGTTGCATCGTGCGCTAGAGCGTGTGCAGCGACAGTCGGGGGAGTTGGCAATTTTGTACATTGACGGAGATGGCTTCAAGGCCGTCAATGATACCTATGGCCACGCGGCAGGCGATGAGGTACTCAAAGCCTTAGCCAGTCGTATTGAGCAGCAGTTGCGCAGCACCGATCTGATTGCGCGGCTTGGTGGTGATGAATTTTGCGTCCTGATTGACGGACCTGAATCGTCAGAGGCTCTTGAGTACCTGTGTCAAAAAATTATTGATCATGTCGGGCAACCCATCACTTTAACGAATCAGGTAAGGGTGCAGGTGTCTATCAGCATCGGTGTGGCTTGTTACCCTCAGCATGGGGACAGTGCTGAGGCTTTAATGCAGGCCGCTGATGCCGCCATGTATCAGGTGAAGGGCAGTGGACGCAATGGCTACTGCTTGCCCTAGATTTCGCAGGCTCGATTGACTGCTGTTTTGGCCGTTGCCACCTTGGTTTTGTGCAGGGAATGAAAAACAAAGAGGTATCTTCATGCGACACTATCGTATTTTTGGTTTTGCTGTGTTGTTGGTATTTGGGCTGGCAGCTTGTCAGTCTACTCAAGGTTTAAGCAGTCAGCAGGTTCGGGTATTGGTGCAAGAAGGCTTTGAGCCTGTTGGGGATGAGTGGGTTCTCAACTTATCGGTGCTGTTGCTGTTTGGATTTGATCAAGCTGAACTGTCAACCGACAGCAAAGTAGAAGTTCGGCGCTTAAGCGATACCTTACGCAGTGTTGGCATCAATTCTTTGCGAATTGAAGGGCATGCCGATGCAACTGGCGATGATGATTACAACCGTCAGCTCTCTAAGCGAAGAGCTCAGCGGGTAGCTGAAGTTTTTATTGAGTCGGGTACGGCTGAACACTTAATCAGTACCCGGGGCATGGGCAGTGCGTTTCCCATTGCCAGCAATGAAACAGAAGAGGGGCGCGCCCAGAACCGGCGGGTATCCATTATCGTTGGCCCGAGTTTTTAATCGGCTGTTGGTTCAGCCAACGCTGATCAGAGCATAACAACAAGGGCTGCTTCTGCAGCCCTTGTTGTTAGTTGTTATTCGCTAGCCGCAGGCTTTAGTTGCAATACTTTGCCGTTGGGTTCGTCGGTCAGCAAGTAAACTTTGCCATCGGGTCCCTGACGAACATCGCGCACCCGCATGCCAATATCAATGCGCTCTTCGTGCGTCACCTCATTGCCATCCATTACCAGTCGTGCCACCAGCTGATAACGCAGGGCACCTACCAGGG
>SKGJ01000153.1 GCA_007117525.1 Alkalimonas sp. | reverse complement strand
GTCTTTGCCAAAGCCGAGATGATTGTCAAAGTGAAAGAGCCTCAAGCCGTTGAGCGCGCCATGCTGCGTGAAGGCCAGATCCTCTTTACTTACCTGCACCTGGCACCTGACTTGCCCCAAACCGAAGATCTGATCAAAAGCAAAGCGGTTTGCATTGCCTATGAGACCGTGACCGACAACAAAGGTGGCTTGCCGCTGCTGGCTCCTATGTCGGAAGTTGCTGGCCGGATGTCTATCCAGGCTGGTGCCCGCGCCCTGGAGAAGTCCTGCGGCGGTTTAGGCATGTTGTTAGGCGGTGTGCCTGGCGTTGCCCCGGCGAAAGTCGTTGTGATTGGTGGCGGTATGGTCGGTACCAACGCTGCACAAATGGCGGTTGGCCTGGGTGCCGATGTCACGGTGCTGGATCGCAACGTCGATGTGCTGCGCCGGGTTAATGCCCAGTTCAATGGTGCGGTCAAAGCCGTCTACTCCACAGCCGATGCGCTGGAAAAAGAAGTACTGGCCGCTGATTTGGTGATTGGTGGCGTACTGGTACCGGGCGCTGCAGCGCCAAAACTGGTCACCGCTGATCACATCAAACGGATGAAGCCAGGCGCTGCCATTGTCGATGTGGCCATCGATCAGGGCGGTTGCGTGGAAACATCCAAGCCAACTACGCACGCGGATCCAACCTACATCGTGGATGATGTGGTGCATTACTGTGTCGCCAACATGCCTGGCGCAGTGCCTCGCACTTCGACCTTTGCACTGAACAACGTGACCCTGCCTTACATCATTCGGTTGGCGAACAAAGGCTACAAGCAAGCCTTGCTGGACGATGTGCATCTGCGCAATGGTCTGAACGTCTACCGCGGTCAGGTAACCAATGAGTTTGTAGCCGAAGCACTGAAGTTTGATTTCATTGAGCCGGTTACCGCTTTGAACAGCTAAGCGCTTACAACAAATAACCGCTTGATTTACTTTAAAACGCCCGCTTTTAGCCGGGCGTTTTTATTGGGCCACTCTTTTTTTGGTGAAACCTTTGTGACAGTGCAAAAAATTACTATACATTCGCTAAATAGCTGATATGATGATGTCTGGCCTGTAATGCAGACCTATGTACACAACTTGTTCCTGAACACTTCGCAGCACAGCTTCATAGTAAGTCATGTCCCTGAAGATTCACGCTGGTTGGCCACATAAGTAACATTTTTGCCGGCTACCAACGCATCATGCGTTACACACTTAAATTTTTATTTTTTCAGGAGACATCACATGTCTAAATCAACTGGTATCGTTAAATGGTTCAACGCTGACAAAGGTTTTGGTTTTATCACTCCAGATAACGGTGGCGCTGATGCATTCGTTCACTACCGCGCTATCATGAGCGATGGTTACAAAACTCTGACTGAAGGCCAGCGCGTTTCTTTCGAAATCGAGCAAGGCCAGAAAGGTCCACAAGCTGCGAACGTAACTCCGCTGTAAGGCTGACTTACTTCGATCTAAAAAGGACACCGCGGTGTCCTTTTTTGTTGCCTGCAATTTAGCCTGCCACGCAACTCATTGCTGAGCTGCGTCTTTATCCGCCTGCTGTTGCTGTTTCAACACAGGGGCGCCGTACATGGTCTTCAGCCAGTGCTGTTCAGCCTCCGAGTGTTCTGCCAGCTTAGCTTGCCAGTCGGCTCTGTCTTGCGCACCAATGCTATCGTGCTCGACCCCAGCAGCCAGGTAGTTGATTGGAAACAAACGGTAATTGCGGTAAATTTCTGCATCCAGTGCTGCCGCCAACTCCTCGGCGGAGGCGACATTCGGCTGGATCATCTTACCAAAAGCAACATGCACCCGCCCTTTTAAGCCGGTTATGCCCTGAATAATGCTGTCAATGTCTTCGAACTCGCCTTTGACATAGCGTCCTTCGGTTTGCTTTTGCACCAGCTCACGCACTTTGGCTTTGTCGCATGGGTCCAGCTCGTAACTGATGGTCACCGGCACAATGTGCAACTGGCCAATGTCTTCTGCAAAACTCAGCCCCTGGCGTCGGCCTTCCATGTACAGCATTTTTAGCATGGCAGCATCGGTGTAATCGTTGCCATCTTTCGCCCGGCCTTCACGTTGGGCTATCCAAATCGATTGCTTTTCGCTGCCCAGCGAGTGATGAATGTACGCCGACAGCTGACCCAAGGCTTTCAGCATTTCACGCGGGCCTTTGGCCGAGCGGCGGACAATAAAGCTTTTATTCAACCGCATCAGGGCGGTGACGCAGGCTTTTTTCAGCAAGTTATCACCAATCGCAATCCGGGCCGTGTTCATGCCGTACTTGTGCAGGCACCAATTCACCATGGCTGGATCCATCGCAATATCCCGGTGGTTGGAGATAAACAAATAGGCCTGATCCTGTTGCAGTTGCTCGACCCCGGAGTAGCTAAGCCCGCTGGTGGTGGTAGCAATGGTTTTTTTCATAAATGCCGCCACTTGCAGCTGCACATCGCGCACGCTTTTCAAGCTGGACCAACGCCGTTTCAGCGCCACTTTCACCAAAGGCGACAACAGCCAGCCCAGGGGGCCGGATAAATGCGGGAAACGGTAGTGCAAAATAGCATTGATAAACTCTTGATCGGCAATCAAGCCGGCAATAGCGCCAGCAACCTCATCGTCGTGGTAAGGCCGGATATCAGCAAATGGATCCTGTTCAATCTCTGTCATGCGATTACTTCAGTCATGAATCAAAGCCTCCTATTCTACCGACTCTGGCGATATTGGCTAGCACCTCCTTCTTTTTTGTAGGGTTTTTCACCGTAAAATCTGCCCTGCACTGTCATCATACTGTCATTCTGTCCAACTATGCTGATTTTGCATTCTGTGCTGTGTGCTCAAATGGAGGATCTGAAATGCGAGCCATACAACCCATAGCAGAATTAGATTTAGCATTTTCGCTGTTTTGCCTGCGGCACCGCTTTAATTACCAGGTTGCCAGCGTCAGCAAGCTAGTGTCCCGCACCGGTGACGGTCACCTTTACCTGCTGCTGGGCATACTCAGCTGGTGGCTCGACAG
>SKGJ01000041.1 GCA_007117525.1 Alkalimonas sp. | reverse complement strand
TTGTAGGCCGTCTCCGTCATACAAGGTATAGTTGACTTCTTTAGCCTTGCTCTTTCTGATCAAGGTGTCGGAAAGGGGTTGAATGTGTCTAGCCATTAGCTTCCTCCTGCTTAAAAAGCCAGAGTAGCGCCCAAAATCTGCATGCTGAAATAATGAAACAACTGCATAAAAGTTTGCAGAAATACACGACCAACCAAACCCACACCGGACATTCACGCACAAATGCGCATCGAAATGTGGACAATTTTGGGTGCAACAAAAGGGTTCCGCCCGGGCGGATACCGTCATAGCACGATGGTTTGACCAAACGAAACAAGCCGGATCCGAGATCGGAATGGTGCCTGAAATGGCGTTCAAGCAAATGACGTAAGTACTTTGATAATGTTGAGTTTTTCACTGTTTTAGTAACACCGATTTTGATGGCGGCATCTCGTGTTACCATTCGTGTTACTAAAATCCGAAGATTTAGTCGCATCATGGTGGACAACCGAAGTAGCCGCAGGCCAAAAAAAGTGATTTACTACAGTGATTTAAATGCTTTCCAGGATAAACCCGGAACACTTTAGACGTCTAGATGGCTGCCCCAGCAGGAATCGAACCTGCAACTGCCCCTTAGGAGGGGGCCGTTATATCCATTTAACTATAGGGCAACAGCGCAGGATTCTAGCAGAAAATACGTCCAGACCGAAAGGCTTGATTTATGGACGAATTTGATTGAGCACCAGATGAGGAATAAAGCCACTGGCACTGCTGCTGATGGTTTGGGAGTCCAGCTGCACCACCCTGACCTGAATCTCCATGCCGCGCTCCGTGGTGATCAGGGTGCCGGTGAGAATGGCATCCATCGGCAACTGCCGGGCCAGTAAGCGGGTATCCCGCGACAAGGCAAAATCGCCGTGCGGCCCGACATGAAAGTTGCTGGTCAGTTTGTGCTCGACCACCTGAACGCCATGCTGTGGCAACAAGGTACGCAGCAGCTCTGCCAGTTGATTGCCCAGTGGACTGCTCTTGCTCAGGGTTTCATCCAGCTCCACAAAGCTGCTGATGGCAACCTTCTGCTGCTGCAAGGCATCGGTTTGCGCCAGCTGGTAGGCCAACTGCTCGGCATAGTGCTGCAATCGCTTCTGGCTTTGCGGCCAGTTGGGCATCAAATACTGGCTGGTTTCTGACTGCGCAGCAGATGGCTGCCGATACCAGGTGGTCGGCTCAGGCAGTTCAGTCACCTGCTTTGCCTGATGTTGACACTGCTCGCCATAGCAGGACGCCCAATGACTGCACGCGCCGAGCAGCAAAGGCATCAGTAACAACAGCAAGCGCATTAGTCCGCTCCTTGAATCAAGCGAACCTGCTGCGGCCGCTCGGAGGGCTGCAAACCGGCGATCACCGGCTGAGGAATAAAGCCCTGCGCCGCGGCCAGCACCCGTTTGGAGTCAATACCAACCAGCCGGGCATTGACCATCACACCGGACTGATGCCGCACCAAGGTGCCACCCAGCACATACTCAATGGGCTGTTCTTCACGCAGTTCCAGAAAATCCCGGCTAAAAACAAAGTCCCCTTGCGGCGTCACCCGAATAAAGTCGGTGGTTTTAAAATCAATTTGGGTTAAGCCAAACTGATGCACTTCGTGCATAAAGCTTTCAGCCAGCTGATTGCCCAGCAAATCGGTCTCATCGTAAGGGCCATCCAGATAGACAAAACTGGTGACCGCAAAGATGGCATTGGCGACACCTGGATCCATCACGGCTATCAAGTCATGCATCATGGCCTGTACATAATGATTGAGCGGCATCCGCTGCTCACCCTGATAGCGCTGTTGCAACCGCGCTTCGGCGCGCCGGTTGCTGCTGTAATTGGCCTGCTGATGCACCAGACTCTGATAATAGCCAACATCGGCTTCGGTCTGAGCCGGTGCCGGAGCCGCCTGCAGGCTGCGCTCGCGGTACTCCTGCCACTTTTGCTGCGATGCGCACCCAGTGAGCACCATGGCTGCCACCAGTCCTAGCATCGCTGTTTGCCTGATACTGCGCATAAAGTTCCACCTTAAAATCAAGTCGCTTCAATCGGAAAAACACTTACGCCATCATCGGCGCTTTGATGCTGATTTGGCGCTAGTGCGAAATCCGATACATCCTACCCTGGCGCAATTGCACCTGCTCTGCTGAACCCAGTACGGCGGTTGGTATTTGATCGGCAGCAGCGGCAAGCACCCTATTGGTCTCTGTATCGACCAAGCGTGCATTAACTATAGTAAAATCTTCATGCTGCGACAGAGTGCCGGCAATGACGTAACGGACCGATTGTTGATTGGCCAGCTCTGAAAGCTGCCGGGTCAGTAAACTGTCGTGCTGCGCATGCAGTTGCAAAGCCTGACCGGCACGAAACTCGGTTACCTGATAGCCCAGCTGGCTGGCGACGGTGAGCATACTTTCCTGCAACTGCAAGCCAAGATGACGCAAGCGGACATTGGTGTTGTCCGGTTGCAAGGTGGCGCTGTCGGTAAAGGTCACCGCCGTCATGCTGCCATGCGGCAGCACAGGCAAGTCTGCCAGCAACTGCTCGGCCAGCCGCTCGGTATAAAACAACACCGGGTCCAGGCGGGGTTTTGCCTCGGAGACGGCACTTTGTTGCCGCAGTTCAGCATGGCTGCAGGCCAGCAATGTCAGTACCATCAGGGGAATTAGCCAGTTTTTCACAAGGATGCCTTTACTGCCAGATTGAATACCAGCATCCATACAAAATCAGTGCCAGACTTGATCTATACTCTTACTTTATACCGAGAACGGATACTGGATCGCCGGGTGGCACTGGTACCCCTCAACCTTGAAATCATCCAGCGTGACCCAGGTTTCCAAATCATCCAGGGATTGAATTTTCGGGTTGATGATCAGTTGCGGTGACGGGTAAGGCGCTCGCTTAAGCTGCTCATCCCGCATCAGCGCCAGTTGGTCTTCGTAAATATGTGCATTGACAATTTTGTGGTAGGCCTTGCCCGGCTTTAAACCGCAGATCTGTGCCATTAAAGCAAGAAAAGTAAACACCTGTAC
>SKGJ01000145.1 GCA_007117525.1 Alkalimonas sp. | reverse complement strand
TTTAATGCCGACCCGTTCATCATCCGGCTGATCGACCATGGCGTAATACGTATCGTAGGCCACTGTCCAGCACAGGTTGGCCAGATACAACCACCAAACGACCACCGGCAGCTGCAACTGGATCGCCATAAAGGCCATCGGCATTCCCCAGCTAAAAGCTGCGCCAAGTACCAACTGCGGCAAATGGGTGTAACGCTTCATAAAGGGATACAGTGCCGCCAGTGCCACCGCGCCTAACGACAGGAGCGCGGTTTGCCAGTTTAAAAACAGCAGCAAGGATGCCGCCAGCAGTAACAAGCACCCAAAAAGCTGCAAGGCTTCGGCTGCCGAGACCTTGCCAGCTGCCAGAGGGCGTTGCTGGGTCCGGCTTACCGCGCCATCAAAGTTGCGATCGGCATAATCGTTGATCACACAACCGGCCGAGCGCATCAACACCACCCCGAGGGTAAACACCAACCACAAAGACCAGGGAGGCACACCGTCGGCTGCCAGCCACAACGCCCACCAGGTGGGCCACAACAACAAATAGATGCCGATGGGTTTATCCAGCCGCATCAATTGGCGGTACCAGGGCCAATGCGACCAGCGCAGCTGCCAACTCATAAAGGGTAAACTCCGGGTAAAAAGACCTCAGCCACCAGCAGCGGCTGCTCTGCCAGCTGAAACACCGAGCGACGCGCCCACAACGGTGCGGGCGGGCAGATGTCGCCCAAGCCCAGCTGCCGGCTATCCAGCTGCGCCAGTTGCAGCGGCTGCCGCACCAGCGCAGGATGGCGAAAAATGAACTCACCCAACGGCTGTTCCCCCAACTGGGCCAAGGGCGCCACAGTCTGCAAGGTAGGCTGTGGTAACCAGCTTTGGGCATAAATCACCGCCACCTCATCGCACCACAGCACCACTTCCCGCAGCATAGCAGGGCCGCTTGCAGGCAGGCATTGATGCAACTGTGCCGGCAGCGGGTACAACTGCTCATGCAACAGCTGCACCCGAAAGTGCTGACAACGGCTTTTGAGCCGGGCCGTCAGCGAGTCGGTTTCAAGCAACCAGTCGCTTTGCGCTGTCGGCAACCGATAACTGGCGGCAGCTTGCCAGTGGGCATTCAATAAGTAAGTTGCAGTCTCGGTAGGCATAAGACTCATTTCAGGCTGAAAACCGGCGCATGATAGCAATTCCGGTTACAGATTTCAGTAATTCTGCCTCTGGCCGATAGAACAAATAGCAGAAACTGCTATGATCGAGCTAAGCTGCGTTGACTGCAACCTAAGAGAGCCTGAACTGTGATGACACTGAGCCGTATTTTTTTTATCAGCACCGTCCTGGTTGCTTTGCTGCTAAGCAACCCCGCCTCGGCCAACCGTACTGAACAAGATATTGTTTACTACGGCTTTGACCCGGACATTGTCACCAACTACGTGACCTCGGGCCGGCGTTCCCTTGGCTACATTCGGGTAACGGTGGAGCTCATGGTCGCCGATCGACGTTTTTTAAATGACATCGAATACCATGAACCACAAATCCTCAACACCATTATCCGGGTGTTTAATCAACAGCACGAAGACCGAATCAAGTCTCTGACCGGCCGGGAAGAAATCCGCCAAACCGTGCTGCATGAGTTGCAAGCGGTGCTGAAGCGGGAAACCGGCCAGGACATGATTCAGGATGTGATCTTTACCAAGTACCTTTACCAGTAAGGTACTTCAGGCGGGGCGCCCTGGTTGATGGCGCAGCAACCAGGCCCAGCCGCAACCGGCCAGCAAGCCGCCCAGGTGGGCCCAGTTGGCCATCGATACCCAGAGCACATCCAGGAACCCCAGAACCAGCCAGACCAACATAAAGATGATCAGCCCTTTTTCCAACCGCAGTCCCTGTGCCGGGTTCAACCAACCAGCCCACCAAAAGTAGCCAAACAACGCATACACCACGCCCGATAAACCACCAAAATGAGGGCCAACCAACAGGTACTGCGCCACATTCGCCACCAAGGCACTGCTCAATGCCAGTGACAGCAGCTGGACGCTGCCGAGGCACCGCTCCAACTGACCGGCCAGCAGCCACCACCACAGCAGGTTAAACACCAGATGGGTCAGAGAAAAGTGCAACAGCGCCGGGCTAAACCAGCGCCAAAGCCCACTCAAGCTAACACCAGTGCTCTGAGGCTCTATCCACAAAGCTGACAGCGCCTGCATCGGCGCGAGCAACTGCCAGCCATACACCAGCAGCGCCAGCGCCAGCACCAGCAAGGTGACTGGACCACTGAAGGCCCGGGCGTCCAGACCCGTCCAGAGCGATCCCATGCCCTCGGCCAGTTGACTGCGTTGCCAGGCAGCCTCGTAGTAACGGTTGTGCCCCGGCTCTTGCAAAAATAACTCCAGCGCCTGACTGACCTCGGTCAGCTGAGCTTCATCGACATAGAGTGCCGCACTGTCCGGACCTTCAGCTTCGGCTTGGACCGACCAGCCCTGGGTGACACAGTAATCGGCGAACAGCCGCGCCGCCTGCACCGAATTGAGTTCGCCCAATTTAACCATGACCGCTTTGTACCGGATGCTGTTGCTGCCACAAAGCCATGCCGCCGTCCATGCTGTACACCTCGGCAAAGCCTTGCTGCACCAGATACTGTGCGGCTCCCTGACTGGAGTTGCCATGGTAACAAACCACCACCACCGGGGTGCTGCTGTCGTGCTTGGCGATAAAGTTCGCAAGGCTGGCCTGGGTCAGGTGCCAGGCACCTGCAATGTGTCCTGCCACATAACTTTGCTCATCACGAATATCGGCAATGACCACGGCAGAATCCGCCATGCGGCTGGCTGTCTCTTGCACTGAAATGTGTTTAAAGTCCACTTGATGCACTCCTTTCGTTGCTGGGCGGCAGTATAGCATGCCATCGAACTTGGAATAGCCACAGTCCTTGCTGCCAACTGTCGTTTTTTTCTGACTTTCTCGCGATGAGGACTGGACAAAGGTTTAAAGGAAAGTTAACACTATACCCATACACATTTTAAGTCGCGTCGTTGACGAGGATACTCCATGACATCTTTAATCATTTTTGCCGTCATTTTGATTCTGCTGTTTT
>SKGJ01000308.1 GCA_007117525.1 Alkalimonas sp. | reverse complement strand
CCGGAAGAAGGGGTGTCCGGTGTCGAATTGATTTTTTGCCGCTTGCATGCCGGCGGCAAATTCTCCAACAAAAACTATCAGTTCTCGGGCGGTTTGCATGGGGTCGGGATCTCCGTGGTCAATGCGTTATCGAGCCGGGTCGATGTCACCGTGCGCCGTGATGGCCAGCTCTATCAGATGGCCTTTGCCGAAGGGGCGAAAACCCAGGAGCTGACCATTACCGGCACCGTTGGTAAACGCAATACCGGCACCCGGGTGCATTTTTGGCCCAATGCCGGCTATTTCGACTCGGCCCGCTTTTCGGTGCCGCGTCTGCTGCATGTACTCAAAGCCAAGGCGGTGTTGTGTCCGGGGCTGCGCATTGACTTTGACGATAAGGTTAACAAAGAAAGCCACAGCTGGTGCTATCAGGACGGCATCCGCGATTACCTGGCAGAAGCGGTGAAGGACTTTGTTGCCTTACCGGAGCAGCCCTTTGTCGGCAACTTTAACAGCAGTCACGAAGCGGTCGAATGGGCTTTGCTCTGGTTACCGGAAGGCGGCGAGTTGGTGACCGAAAGCTACGTCAATCTGATCCCAACGGCGCAGGGTGGTACCCACGTCAATGGCCTGCGCCAAGGCGTGCTGGAAGCCTTGCGTGAATTCTGTGAGTTTCGCAATTTGCTGCCGCGCGGCATTAAGCTCTCACCTGAAGATGTCTGGGATCGTTGCAGCTATATCCTGTCGTTAAAAATGCAGGACCCACAGTTTGCCGGTCAAACCAAAGAGCGGCTGTCGTCGCGGCAGGCCTCGGCATTTGTCTCCGGTATCGTCAAAGATGCCTTTAGTCTGTGGCTCAATGAGCACACCGACATCGCTGAAGCCCTGGCGGAGCTTTGCATCAGCAATGCCCAAAAGCGGCTGAAAGCAGCGAAAAAGGTGGTGCGGAAAAAGGTCACTTCTGGCCCGGCACTGCCCGGCAAACTGGCCGATTGCTCGGCGCAGGATTTGCAACGGGCTGAACTCTTCCTGGTGGAAGGGGACTCGGCCGGTGGCTCCGCCAAACAGGCGCGGGATCGTGAGTTTCAGGCAGTGATGCCGCTGCGGGGGAAAATCCTGAACACCTGGGAAGTCGAATCCGGCCAGATCCTGGCCTCGCAGGAAGTGCACGATATTTCCGTTGCCATCGGTATGGACCCGGATTCCACCGACTTATCGGCGCTGCGTTACGGTAAAATCTGCATTCTGGCCGATGCCGACTCCGACGGTCTGCACATCGCTACCTTGCTTTGTGCGCTCTTTATGCGCCACTTCCCAGCCTTGGTCGAAGCCGGCCATGTCTATGTCGCCATGCCGCCATTGTACCGCGTCGACATCGGCAAAGAGGTCTACTACGCGCTGGATGAAGACGAGAAAAATGGCATCCTGGATCGGATCGAAGCGGAAAAGAAAAAAGGCAAGGTGAATGTGCAGCGCTTTAAAGGACTGGGCGAGATGAACCCACTGCAACTGCGCGAAACCACCATGGACCCGAACACCCGCCGGTTGGTGCAACTGACCATCGACGACCAGCTGCAAACCATGGAGCTGATGGACATGCTGCTGGCGAAAAAGCGCTCAACCGATCGTCGGCAGTGGCTGGAGCAAAAGGGTGACAAGGCAATTCTTGCCTGACCTTTGCCTGCAGGTATACTGGCTTGTGATGACCAAGGTGTCCCAGAGGATAAAAATGAAAAAACGGGCAACGCAACTGCTGTGTGTGCTGGGCTGGTGCTGGCTGTACCTGGCGCTGGCGCCGTTGGCTATCGCGCAAACACCGGCCTGGCTGCAGCAGGCGGTTGAGCAAAAGCGCTTGCAGCCGGAGGCCATGTTGCAACTGATGCAGCAGCATGAAACCCTGATTACCAGCTTGCCAAGGCAGCAACAGCGCAGGGCTTACCAGACACTGTCGACGTTAAGCGGCATTATGGGGCAACATCAGCAGCAGCTGAAGTATGCTCAGCGCGGACTGGCATTGGATGATGCGGCCGATGCGCTGCGAGTGGAGCTGCTGTTCAATCTTGGCTTTGCCACCGAGATGCAGAGTAACTATCTGGTGGCTCAACAGTATTACCAACAGGGTACTCAGTTGGCGGAGCGGCTGGAAGATGAGTCGCTGCGGTTGCGGGGACTGATCAACCAGGCTGCGATTTTAAGTGCTCAGGAGCACTATCAGGAAGCCTTGGCGCTGCTGCAACAAGTGTATCAGCAACGTCAGGCGCTCGATGATTGGGAGCTGGAAGCAGAAGTCTACGCAGAGCTCGGTTTGCTTTATGCCACCATTGCTTTTGAAGACGAAGCCGTGCAGTTCTTAGACCGGGCTTATGAATTGTACAAAGCCCACGGCTGGCGCAAGAGCAAAATTGCAGTGCTGTACAATCAGGCACGCAGTTACAGCTTTTTGCAGCAGTACGACCAGGCCTTTGATACCTATCAACGCATGCTGACCGTCAGTCAGCAGTATCAGGATGATTTGAATCTGTACTACGCCTATTTTGGCCTTGCCATTACCAGTCATGAAGCAGGAAGCTACAATGCTGCCCTGACCTACATGCAAAAAGCAGAAGAATACAAACACTTGCTGCAAGCACCTTTGAGTAAAGTGGTGCATTACTATGAAAAATCATTCATTTTCAGTGGGTTGCAACAGCACTCGATGGCCTTGCAGCAGTTGATGCTGGCAAAACAACAGCTGGAAGTGCTGGATGATGCCGATGGTGGCTCCATGCCACTGAATATCCATTTTATGCAGGCGCGATTGCATGCCAGCCTGGGCCAGTTTGAGCAGGCGTTTCATGCCATGCAAGAGGCGTTCTTCTTGTTTCAGGAGCGCTTTAGTCAGGAAAGTGAATTGGCCCTGAGCAGCTTACGGCTGAGCTTTATGCAGCAGCGTGAAGAAGCTGAACAAGCTCTATTGCGAAAAGATCACGAATTGCAGGCACTGCGTTTGCAAGAAGCAGAACGCGGACGATTGATCCAGTGGCTGTGGACTGCTGTCTTTGCCATGACCAGTCTGGTGCTGTTTTTTCTGTTGCTGTGGCAACGGCTGGCGCGTCGT
>SKGJ01000097.1 GCA_007117525.1 Alkalimonas sp. | reverse complement strand
GTTTTTGAGCCCGGTACGAAGCCAGGTGCTCGCTGGCAGATTCGGCATGCACCGCTTTGTCGCTTTGCACACGGCCATCGCGGAAGATCAGTTGTCGGCTGGCAAAGGCAGCCACCTCAGGCTCATGGGTGACCAGCACAATGGTTTTACCTTCCTGATTCAGTTGTTGGAACAACTGCATGATTTCCAGACCGGTTTCGGTATCCAGTGCGCCGGTGGGCTCATCGGCCAGCACCACAGCGGGCTGATTGACCAGAGCGCGGGCAATGGCGACTCGTTGCTGCTGACCACCGGACAGCTGGGACGGGTGATGATCCATCCGCTCGGCCAGGCCAACCCGGCGCAGGCACTCAATGGCAAAGTCCTGATGACCATCGTGATCCTTGCGGTACAACAGTGGCAGTAGCACGTTATCCAGCGCCGTAGTGCGGGGCAGCAGATTAAACTGCTGAAAGACAAAACCGATGTAGCGGTTGCGAATGCGGGCCAGCTCGGCGGCGGATAAATGGGTGACGTTTTCACCCTGAATGCGGATTTCCCCTGAGCTGGGTGAGTCCAGGCAACCCAGCATATTCATAAAGGTTGACTTACCCGAGCCTGACGGGCCCATCACAGCAATAAACTCACCTTGCTGAATCTGCACATCCACCCCCGCCAGCGCTTGCACTTGCTGCGAGCCCATGCGGTAGCTCTTGGTCAGCCCGATGCTTGCAATGACCGGTTGGCTCATCGATCGGCCCTCACTGCGCGCACGATGATTTGCTCCTGCTCACCAAGTTCACCGGAAAGCAGCTCGGTAAATTCATCGTTGGCAAGACCCACCCGCACCCGACGCAGCTCAGGCTCCTGGCGGGCATTCAGTACCCAGACCTCGGCCATGCGGCCTTGTTCACCGCGGCCTTGCGTTTGCTGGCGCTGCTCGGCCATCAGGCTCTGATAACGGCTGAATTCTTCCTCGTTAAGTACCAGCCGTAGCTCATTGGTCAGCGCTTGCCTTGCTTGTTGAAACGCCTGGCGGGGATTGCCCATTGGGTTGTTACTTTGTTGGCTGCGAAGTTGCTGCAAATTTTGATTAAACTCCTGCATCAGGCGCCGTACCTGGCGTTCTTTATCGGCCGGTAAATCCAGTTGACGCAACAGCTCGGCAGTGCGATCGGCCGGCTGCTGGCCGCTTTGCTGCGCACCCGGTGGGCGAAAACGCAGGGCGGCATTGGGAATGCGCAGCACATCCTGCTGCTGGCCAATGATAAAGTTTAAGTTGGCGGTCATCCCTGGCAGCAACAACTGCTGGCGGTTGGGCGCATCAATAATCACTTTGTAAGTCACCACATTGGCGACATTGGTGGCGGCTTTGCGCACCTGCGATACTACGCCCTGGAACTGCCGATCCGGATGGGCATCGACCTGAAAGCGCACCTGCTGGCCGGCTTCGATTTTGCCAATATCGGCTTCATCGACATCGGCTTCAATTTGCATCTGCGATAAATCCTGCGCAATGGTAAAGAGGGTGGGGGCCGACAAACTGGCGGCCACAGTTTGGCCAACATCCACCTGGCGGTCAATCACAGTGCCATTGACCGGTGAACGGATTTGGGTGCGATCCAAATCCAGTTGGTGTTGCTCCAGTTGCGCCTGGCGCTGTGTCAGCTGGGCTTTGGCGCTTTGCAGCTGAGCCTGGCTCACTAAGATTTGCGCTTTGGCCACTTCATAATTGGCCAGTGCATTGTCCACTTCGGTTTGATTGGTCAGGTTTTGCTGCATCAATTGCAACTGACGCTGATAAGCGCGCTCCAGCCGCGACAGTTCGGCCTCCGCTTTGGTCACATTGGCGGCTTGCTGCGCCACATTGGCTTCGCTCATCAAAATATCGGCTTCGGCCTGGCGCACCCGGGCCTGAAAGCTGCGGTCATCCAGCCGGGCGATGAGCTGGCCTTGCTCCACATCGGCGTTAAAATCAACGTAAATAGCGGTAATCAAGCCAGAGACTTCCGAACCAACTTCTACCGTGACTACGGCACGGGTAGTCCCTGCAGTATTGACCACACTTTCAATATCCCCCCGGCTCAGGGGCTGGGTTTGATAGACTAAGCGCTCGCTGGATGACGAAGGCCACCACAAGAACACGACAACAGCGACTACCACAGCCGCACTGATCCAATAGCGCACAGACTTCTCCTGATGATTGGGCTTATTACTATTCAGACTATAGAAAGCTTTGCTTTTTGCGCCAATACCATACAGCGTAAAGGTTGTGTAAAGCTTAGGGCATGTTGACCTTTACTGTTTAGATTTCGTTCGCTCTGGCGGCGCTTTGATCGCGAAACGAGGAGCGTAGTTTAGTAATTCTAAATAAGTGACGAGTGACAAAGAGCAGAGCGTCGCCAGACGAACCCTTCGGGCAGCGCTTGGCTGGCATTTCTACTGCGTTAAAGCTTGTTGCATGTAGAATAACTACACCTTACAACCTTTGCCTTGTATAAATACCAGCCAAGCAGCTGCAAAAGCAAACAGTAAAGGTCAACATGCCCTGGCTTTTACCCTCAAAAATGATCGTTTTGTCGCATGCTTTGGTACTATGCTTAAACTATTGCTGTTCGTTTGAGGTGCATGATGAGGGTTACAACAAAGTGGGCGCTTGCCATCATGGGACTCTTGACCGGGCTCTTGCCGGTACTGGCTGAGCCGGTGCATCACCCGGATCGGCTTATTGTGACCTTGCAGGCCACTGAGCAGAGCCAGCAATTGCAATCGCTGCAGCGCCTGAGCAACTTGCAGCCAGTGGCGCAGCAAGTCAGGCATTTCAGTCAGTTGCGCGATAAGGCTGTGGTGCAGCGGCGGCCGGAGCAAAGTCTGGTGCAGCTGAAATCCCAGTTGTTGGCGTTGCCCTCGGTTCGCGCTGTTGAACTGGATTACAAAGTCCGTAAAACCCAGCAGCCCAATGATTCCCTCTATTCGCAGCAGTGGCACCTGCAAGCCTTGCCGGGTATCCAGGCAGAGCAAGCCTGGGCAAGCACCACCGGCAGCGCCGATTTGGTAGTCGCCGTTATCGACAGTGGTGTTGATTACAACCACCCGGATCTGGTG
>SKGJ01000340.1 GCA_007117525.1 Alkalimonas sp. | reverse complement strand
GATGGTAAAGCCTCTGCTTAGATGTTCTGTGGATTCAACAGGTTGCTTTTCTGTCATGCCAATTCTCTTCTGCACTCGACCAGTGCTATGATACGGGTAAATGCGCCAATGCCAACGGAATTTCTATGCTGCCATGCCCGGTTGATAAAGTACGTCACTCGCCGCATTGCGATCAACGCCCTGCTGGCACCGAGATTAATTTGCTGGTGATCCATAATATTAGTTTACCGGCGGGCGACTTTGTTCCGGACAATGCCGAACAGCGTGCGGTGGATGATTTATTCCTGGGCCGGTTGGACCCCGAAGCACACCCAAGCTTTGCCGGCATTGCTGCGCTTCGGGTGTCGGCCCATTGCGTGATTTGGCGTAACGGTGCGATTTGGCAGTACGTGCCTTTTGCACAGCGTGCCTGGCATGCCGGCGTCAGCAGTTATGCCGGCCAGGAGCGCTGCAATGATTTTTCCATTGGCATTGAGTTAGAAGGCACCGATAATTTGCCGTATACTGAAGCACAGTACCAGCGTTTAACCGAACTCACTCGGTGGCTGATGCAGCAGTATCCGGCGATTACCCCTGAGCGCATTGTCGGACACCAGCACATTGCACCAACCCGAAAAACGGACCCAGGCCCGGCCTTTGATTGGCCGAGATATCGGCTGGCATTACAGGAGAGCACGCTATGACCTTAGTAAGTATGTTACTGGCGCTGATTGTGGAGCGGCTGGCCGCCCGCAGTGAGTGGTGGCAGGGCAGCCGCTATGCCGGCAGTTGGTTTCGCCTGACCGGCGACAGCAAGCTGTCGGAGCTGGCCCGGCATCCGGTGGGGCAGTATGGCTGGATCCTGCTGCCCGGTGCTGTGGTGTGGGGGCTGCTCTGTCTGATCGATCACTGGCTGGTGACAACCCTGGTCAATGCACTCTTGCTGCTGTTGGCGATAGGCTGTTGGAAGTACCGCCAGTTGTACAAGCAGTTTTTGAATGCTCAGGACCGAAACGATGACGAAGCAGCATTTTTAGCCATGCAGCAAATCCGTCATCAGAGCGGGTTGGAGCAAGAGGATGCCAGCTATGGCCAAAGCCTGGTCTGGCTGAACTTCCGTTATTACGCCGCTGTGCTGTTCTGGTTTTTGTTGTTGGGCGCCTTTGGCGTTATCAGTTACGTCATTTTGCGGCAGCTGAATCAGCCGGCAGAGCCAGAAGACAGCAGCATGCAACAACTGCAGGCCCTGCTGGTGCAAGACCATGAAGGCACCCCGGCTTACCAGCGGCTGATGCATCTGGCCGACTGGCTGCCAGCCCGTTTGTTTGGCATTGGTTTTGCGTTGGTCGGCTATTTTTCACGGGCATCCAGCACCTTGCTGGGCTATTTCCTGGATTTTACCAGCCCGAATGAGCAAGTGGTGATTGAGGTTGCCACAGCGGCAGAGCCGATTGACGAGTCGGTGCTCAATACCGCCGAAGAAACGGCCATTATGGTGCAGCTGGCCAAACGCAATATTCTGTTTTTCCTCGCCTTTACTGCGATTCTCACCCTGGTCGGCTGGCTGGGTTAGTCTTCTCGCCGGATGAAAAACAAAACCGCTGCCTGTCAGCGGTTTTTTGTTGAATGGAAAGTCTGGTCAGACCAATTTAGCTTGTTCCCCTTTGTGCCGCTGCTTCTAGAGCCTTAACTCTAACTTTTTCTTTGGTTTGCACCTGCAACCTTCTTCTGCTTTATTTACTTGTTAGGCAGAAACTGCTACCTTAACCACCTTAACGGATAATTGGTCTTACCAATTTACACGACTTGTACCATTGACAGCTTGTACCATTGAGACAACGGATGGCATTTTGATTATTAAACCGGCCAAATTATCGGATCGCATTGTCGAGCAGCTGGAAAACATGCTGCTGGAGGGCTGCTTTGCTCCAGGGCAAAAGCTGCCACCAGAGCGTGAATTGGCCCAGCAGTTTGAGGTGTCGCGTCCATCGCTGCGCGAGGCGATCCAAAAGCTGGAGGCCAAGGGGCTGCTGAAGCGGCGTCAGGGCGGTGGTACCTATGTCTGCGACAATCTGGCGGCCGGCCTGACCGATCCATTGTTTGAGCTGATTGCCCGCCATCCGGAGTCGCAGTTTGATTTGCTGGAGTTTCGTCATGCCTTAGAGGGCATTTGCGCCTATTACGCGGCGCTACGCGGTACAGCCGCCGACTTTGCCCAAATAGAACAGCGTTACCAGAGCATTTGTCAGGCCCAGGCCAATGCCGATTTGCCGGCCGAGTCGCATGCGGTGGGTGCCTTTCACCAGGCCGTGGCCGAAGCCTCGCACAATGTGGTGCTGCTGCACCTGGTGCGTGGCATGACGCCCTTGGTTGAGCAGAATATTTACGCCAACCTGGCGACCATACAGCAAAAACCAGAAATCAAGGCGCAACTGAACGCCCATCGGGAGCACCTGATGGAAGCCATTGTTCAGGGCGAACCAGAAAAAGCGCGTCAGGCAAGCCACCGGCACCTGGCCTACATCGAAGAAGCCCTGTTGGAAGTGGGTAAGGAGCGATCCCGGTTGGAACGCTCTTTACGCCGCTCGCAGCAGAGCGATGCAACCTGACACCCCGATGCGTCGTGGTGTGAACAACCTAAGGAATCCCGATATGTCTGAAGTCAGTCAAGTGGACATCGATGCACTCGAAACCAAAGAGTGGCTGCAAGCGCTGGAGTCAGTGGTCCGTGAAGAAGGGGTCGAGCGTGCCCAGTTCTTGCTGGAGCAGGTGCTGGAACAAGCCCGGCTGGATGGTGTGGACATGCCAACCGGCGTTACCACCAACTACATCAACACCATTCCACCGCAAGACGAGCCGGCTTACCCGGGCGATGTCAATCTGGAGCGTCGTATTCGCTCGGTGATCCGCTGGAATGCCATCATGATCGTATTACGGGCTTCGAAAAAAGATCTGGAGCTGGGTGGCCATATGGCGTCTTTCCAGTCCTCGGCAGCGTTTTACGAAACCTGTTTCAACCATTTCTTCCGCGCACCGAACGACAAAGACGGTGGCGATTTGGTGTTTTATCAGGGCCATATTTCGCCCGGTATTTATGCCCGCGCCTTTGT
>SKGJ01000221.1 GCA_007117525.1 Alkalimonas sp. | reverse complement strand
TGTTTTGGCGGTAGCGCATTATTTTAAGACTAGGGAAGCATTATGGGCTTAGTTATCCACAACTTCAATATTGACTTTTTATAAAAAGCTCCCTCGTTAGACCAATGATCACAACAGCATGAAATAGATAGCTTTTTATTTCAAAGCTTGCCCAAAAGCCGACTTGGTATGACCTCGGTCAAGCCGGCAGTAAAACAGCGCTTGCGTCAAAACTTGCACACACTTTATTCAACAATGGCGTTCAGGCTGTGGAAAACCTGAGATCGCACAGGATCTCAGTAGATAATCACCAGGATCGCATTGACTTTCGCATCCGGAGTACGTAAAATTCGCGCTCATTTTTATCAACTGTGTTTTGGTGTTTCACTGAAGGTAATACTAAAACAGAGCACTTTTTTTAGTGTTATCTAAAGCGGACGGACAAGAATATGAGCAAAAGAACTTTTCAACCTAGCGTATTAAAGCGTAAGCGTGTGCACGGTTTCCGTGCTCGTATGGCCACGAAAAACGGCCGTCAGGTCCTGGCGCGTCGTCGTGCCAAAGGCCGTAAGCGTTTAGCTGTCTAACCCGACAGCTAGTGCTTCGTGCAAACCTTTAAATTCGGCAGGGAGTTACGTCTGCTAACTCCTGGCGAATTTAATGCTGTCTTCCAACAGCCTTTTCGGGCTGGCTCTCCTCTCTTTACCATCCTTTGTCAGCCAAACCAGCATCAACATCCTCGACTCGGTCTGATTATTGCCAAGAAACGTGTTAAATTGGCCGTGGATCGCAATCGCATTAAGCGCTGCATCCGGGAAAATTTCCGGCTGCAACAACATCGGTTACCAGCGGTCGATTTGGTGGTGATGGTCAAAGGCCCAATCACAGAGACAGAGAACCAGGAACTCAGCAAGCAACTGGAGCGGTTATGGAACAAAATTTGTCGCCATTACAACGCTTAGCTCTGGCATTGCTTCAGGGCTACCAGAAGCTGATCAGCCCGCTGTTTGGTCCCAGTTGCCGTTTTCACCCCAGCTGCTCCCACTACGCCATTGAGGCCATCACCCGCTTTGGGGTGCTCAAAGGGACTTGGTTAGCAGCCAAACGTCTATTAAAATGTCACCCCTTACACCCTGGGGGTCACGATCCCGTTCCCGAAAAGCACAATGAGAAAAGCTAACCTATGGACTCGCAACGTAGTATTTTAATCATCGCGCTCGCTTTCGTCAGTTTTTTGCTGTGGCAACAATGGCACAAAGACTATGGACCAGAGCCTGTCGTCAGCCAGCCTCAAATCGAGCAATTGGACAGCAATGGTGAATTGCAACTCTCAGCCGATGAGTTTGGTACCCAGCCGGTAGCCACCACCCCCGGCCCAGATGCTGGAGTCAGTCGCCATGAGCAACTGGTGACGGTCGAGACCGATGTGCTGCAAGTGCAAATCAGCACCCGGGGCGGCGATATTGTCAGCCTGAAACTGCCACAGTACGAACTGACTAAAGACAGCCAGACGCCTTATGTCATGATGCGTCGTCAGCCTGGCTTTGACTTTATTGCCGAGTCTGGCCTGATCGGCCAACACGGTCCAGACGACAGCCGCAATGCTGATGGTCGTCCGCTTTACCACGCCAGTGAACTGAGCTTTAAACTAGGTGATGGTCAGCAAGAACTGATTGTGCCGCTGCACTACCAGCACCAAGGTCTGGAGATTGAAAAGCGCTTTATCTTCCGTCCGGGTCAGTACGATGTCCGGGTTGAGTACCAGCTGCGTAATACCAGCGATGAAGTTCGGGTGGTGCAGAATTACCAGCACCTGCTGCAAACCATTGAAGGTGGCCGAGACAGCAGCTTCTTTATGCCGATTTACCGCGGTGCCGCCTACGGTACCCAAAGTGATCGTTACAAAAAATACAGCTTCAAAGACATGCAGAAAAGCAATCTGTCCATTCCAACCCTTGGCGGCTGGGCAGCGATGCTGGAGCATTACTTTGTGGCTGCCTGGGTGCCGGATCAAGAGGCGGATAACCAGCTGTACAGCCGGGTCAACCGTGGTCGTGGCGTTATTGGCGCTTTAGGCCCGGTGGTGCAGCTGCAACCAGGCCAGGATGCGCTCATTAGCACTACCTTCTATGCCGGTCCGAAAATTCAGGACAACCTGGCTGAGCTGGCCAATGGTCTGGATTTAACAGTCGACTATGGCTTCCTCTGGTTTATCTCGCAACCCCTGTTCTGGTTGCTGACCTTGATTCAAGGCTTTGTGGTGAACTGGGGTCTGGCCATTATCCTGATCACCATCGTGGTGAAAGGTGTGATGTACCCATTGACCAAGATCCAGTACGAGTCGATGGCCAAGATGCGCAATCTGAAACCGAAAATTGAGGATCTGCAAGCCCGTTACAAAGACGATCGGCAAAAGCTTGGCCCGGCCATGATGGAGCTGTACCGCAAAGAGAAAGTCAATCCGATGGGTGGTTGCTTGCCATTGCTGCTGCAAATGCCCATCTTCCTGGCCTTGTACTGGGTTTTCGTCGAAAGTGTCGAGCTGCGTCACGCACCCTTTATGCTGTGGATCCAGGATTTGTCGGCACCAGACCCGTGGTTTATTCTGCCGGTATTGTTCGGTGCCAGCATGTTCATCATGCAGAAATTAACGCCGATGACCGTCACCGACCCGATGCAACGCAAGCTGATGATGTGGATGCCGGTTGCTTTCTCAGTGTTCTTTATCTGGTTCCCAAGCGGCTTGGTACTGTACTGGTTGGTCAGTAACCTGATCTCGCTGGCCCAAATGCTCTATATTTACCGGGGTATGGAGAAAAAAGGCCTGCACAGTCGGAAGGCGTAAGCCAAACTCTGCAGAAAAAAGCCTGTGATTCACAGGCTTTTTTTATAACTCTTTGTGAGGATACTCAGCATGTACAGCACCGATACCATAGCCGCTATAGCCACTGCGACCGGCCGCGCCGGAGTCGGCATTATTCGCATTTCCGGCCCGGCAGCCAATCAGGTGGCAGCGGCAGTGCTTGGAAAAATCCCGAAAGCCCGCACCGCAAACTATCTGCCGTTTCTGGATGCCGATGGTAAGGCATTGGATCAGGGCATCGCACTGTACTTTCCCGGGCC
>SKGJ01000155.1 GCA_007117525.1 Alkalimonas sp. | reverse complement strand
TGAACCCTCTGCGAACCCAGCAACTGGACAATGGTTTTATTGCGGTCAGCGGTACGCCCACCGATTGCGTCCATCTGGCCATCAGTCAGCTGTTGGACTTTACCCCGGATCTGGTGGTGGCGGGCATCAATCATGGCGCCAACATGGGCGATGATGTGATTTACTCCGGCACCGTCGCCGCAGCGACCGAGGGGCGTCATCTGGGCTTGCCAGCCATTGCTGTCTCACTGGCCAGTCACGACAGCGACTATTTTGAAACTGCGGCCTATGTCACGGTGCAGGTGATCAAAAAGCTAAAGTCGCACCCGCTGCCGGCCGATCAAATTCTCAATATCAATGTGCCCGCGATCCCGATTGCGGAATTGAAGGGGTTGCAGGTGACCCGTTTGGGGCGTCGGCATAAAGCCGAAACCATGACATCGGCTGTTGATCCTTGGGGACGTCCTATTTATTGGTATGGCTCCTTAGGGCCAGAACTGGATGCCGGTCCAGGCACGGATTTTCATGCCATTGCTCATGGCTACGCATCCATTACGCCCATCCATGTTGACATGTCTGCTTACAAGAGCATGGATCAACTCAGTCAGTGGTTAGAAGGAATTCAGTTGTAAATGGCTGTCGCAACGCAACGCAGTGCCACTTTGCTGGCGCAAAAGCTACACCAAGAAGGCATCACCCATCCAGAGGTGATTGCGGCTATCGCGAATACGCCGCGCCATCTTTTTGTCGAAACGGTGCTGGCGCACAAAGCGTATGAAAATACCGCCTTGCCGATAGGCCATGGCCAGACCATATCCCAACCTTACATTGTGGCTCGGATGACTGAGCTTTTGTTGGCCGGGGGCAAGTCGCAACAGGTGCTGGAAATAGGCACCGGCTCCGGGTATCAAACCGCTGTTTTGGCCCGGTTGTTTGAGCGGGTGTACAGTGTCGAGCGGATTAAAAGTCTGCAATTTCAGGCCAAGCGACGTCTGCAACAGCTGGACTTGCACAATGTGTCGATGAAGCATGGCGATGGTTGGCAAGGCTGGACTAGCAAAGCTCCTTTTGATTGCATTTTGGTGACGGCCGCACCCAGCGCGGTGCCGCAAGCGCTGTTGCAGCAATTGAGCGATGGCGGGCGTTTGGTGATCCCGGTTGGTACCGATGACCAGGTACTGCGGGTGATTCAGCGTCAGGGCGATACTTTTATGGAAGACAATGTGGAAGCGGTCCGTTTTGTGCCCTTAGTTCCGGGGGAGCTGGCCTGATGGACGCCAGGGCAGCGTCTCTTTGGCGGTCTTATTTGCTGGTATGGTGCAAAGGCCTGATGATGGGGGCTGCGGATATTGTACCTGGCGTCTCAGGCGGGACTTTGGCACTGCTGTTGGGGATTTATGAGCGGTTGATTCGGGCCATTCGCTCGGTCGATCATCATGCATTGGGTATGGTGCTCAGGGGAAGGCTGCTAGCTGCCTGGCGGCATATCGATGGCACCTTTTTGCTCTGTTTGTTCAGCGGGATTTTGCTCAGTGTCTTCCTGTTGGCGAAAGGCGTCAGCTGGATGTTGTTGCATCAGCCGGTGCTGCTTTGGTCGTTGTTTTTTGGCTTGATCCTGGCTGCTTTGCCAAAGCTGTGCAGCAAGCTGCGCTGGGATCGCTGGCGTTTGTTGTTGCTGTTGCTGGGGGTGCTGCTGGCACTGGGTATCGGGCAGTTGCAGCCGGTCGAATTGCAACCGCAGCGCTGGATGTTTTTTGTTGCGGGTGCCGTGGCGATTTGCGCCATGATCCTGCCCGGTATCTCCGGCAGCTTTATTTTGTTGCTGCTGGGCATGTACGCGCCGGTATTGCTGGCTGTGACTGAGCTGCAGCTATTGCCTCTGATGTTGTTTGCCAGCGGCTGTGCGGTTGGCTTATTAAGCTTTTCCCGTTTGCTGGCTTGTTTGTTGGCTCGGTATCACGATGCAACCCTGGCATTGTTAATTGGCATTGTGATGGGGGCTATGTACCGGGTTTGGCCCTGGCAGCTGGATGGCTCGCCGGTTGGCTTTAGCACCTATCTGCAGTGGCACGACTCGCTGCAGTTTGGTTGGGCGCTGGCGATGGCGCTGCTCGGTGTTTTGGGCATGCTGGCTGTGTTGCAACTGGAGCGCCTGCAACAGCCGGGTGAGCGGATCAGCAATTGATGAGGGCCTGATGAGTACAGCCAGGATGGTCAGCCATGTTCCTAAGCGGCAGTGCAAACTGCCTTGCTGGCCTATCCTACTGCTTGGTTTGATGCTTGTCACCGGGTGCGCCAAGCGCTCTGAGCCGGCCCCGGTTGCGGCTTTGGCAGTCAGCCCGGCCCAGTCTTCACGGGGGCCTCTTTCTGGTGACAGCTATCAGGTTCAGCGCGGGGATACCCTGTACTCCATTGCTTTTCGGGCCGGCCAGGACTTTCGGGAGCTGGCCCGGCGCAATCAGATTGAAGCACCTTACATCATTCACCCTGGCCAGCAGCTGCAGCTTCGGGGTCCGGCGCCAGCCAGCCGCACGGCAGCCAGAACCGAGGTGGTCACTCAGCCGGCCCCGGTACAGACCCAGCCCGCGCGCTCTTCGGCAAGCACCCGTCAAGTGGCGCCAGCAACCACAGCTCAGACCAATCCGGCTGCACCGGCAAAATCGGTTGCACCACGCCCACAAACCGGTTATGTTCATAATACTACAGCACAAAACCAGAAAAAAACGGCAAACAATACCCCAGCAGGCGGGCGATTGCAATGGCAGTGGCCGACCCGAGGTACCATTCTGGCGCGTTTTTCGCACCAGGAGCATGGTAGCAAAGGGATTAAAATTGCTGGCAGTGAAGGGCAGCGCATCAATGCAGCCGCAGCCGGTCAGGTGGTGTACGCCGGCAATGCACTGCGAGGTTACGGTAATTTAATCATCATTAAGCACAACGATGATTACCTGAGTGCTTATGCGCACAACAGCCGCTTGCGAGTCCGTGAGCAGCAACAGGTGGAAGCTGGACAACACATTGCCGACATGGGAAGTACAGAGGCGAGCCGAACACAATTGCACTTTGAAATTCGTTTTCGGGGGCAATCGGTCGACCCGCTGCAGTTTCTACCCAGATAACAAGAAG
>SKGJ01000204.1 GCA_007117525.1 Alkalimonas sp. | reverse complement strand
GTCGTCCCAGCGATGCCGCTGATTACGATGACCGCTTTACCGCCACGTTTTTTGGTTTGCCGCTGCAGCCGAACTTTGCCATCCGGTGAGCCTGCATGCATGTCGTCGCTTTTTTCGGCTTTGATGCGACCTTGTTCGGTGCTGTAAACCAGTTGTTCTGGTGGACTATCCTTTGCTTCCGGGTTGATTCCGGCCTGTTGTTGCCAGTCGGCCAGTGAGATGGTTTTTCGGCTCATGATAACTCCGTGAGCTGGTTGAAATCTTATTGGCATTTTGCCATTTTTTGCCTAAAATGGCGCACTGTTTTTTAGAAATCTGGATGTCTAAAGTGTCTGAATGCAACCCTTTGATCCAGCAGTACCTGCGACCAAGCGGTCTTCAGCTTCAGCAAGAGCTTGATGAACACGATATCGCACGCGACGTTCAGTGGCTGGAGCACTTTCTGGATGAAGCCGTGCGGCCAAGTGTACGCTGGCAGTACCCGGTTCCTGAGCTGGGTGAAGGCGGCGCTTGCTCACTGTTTGGGGAGCTGGCCGCAGAGCCTTACGATTTGGCGCTAACTTTGGGTGGAAAAAAAGCTGACACAGAGCATGCTTTGCAACAACTGCAGCTGTTTTGCCAAGCCTTTGAGCAGCGGACCGGGCTGGAGTGGTTCGGCATTTATCAGGCGAGACTTAAGCCACAGCCGGTTTTGGTCAAATTGGCCTACTACGGCGAGCCATCCAGAGCCGAGTTTCCGCTGAACGAAGTCTTTGCCCTGAGCAGCAACAACAGCAGTGTCGGTTTGAGCGGGCAAGCCCGAGTCATTAACGATGTACCTGCCTACCTGGCTTCAGGGGGGCAGTATTACAGCTGCGACCCCAAAGTTCAGGCTGAAGCCTGTTTGCCACTGTTCGACCATTCAGGCAAAATAGTCGGCATTATTGATGCTGAAGCATTCAACAAAGATGTCTTTAACGCTGCGACTCTGACTTTGCTGGTGGCCATTTGTTTAATGGTACCCGCTTATTTACCCGCCGCAGTTCAACCATGCAGTGATTAACACAGGTGAGCACTATGTTTTCTCAGTTACAGCCAGTGGCAACCGATCCCATCCTTGGCTTGATGGCTGCCTATCAGCAGGACACAAATCCACAAAAAATTGATTTAGGTGTAGGCGTCTACAAGGACGAGCAGGGCCATACGGCTGTACTCAAGTGCGTTAAAAAAGCCGAAGCCTTGCGTCTGGCCAAAGAAGACAGCAAGACTTACATCGGCATGGCCGGTGATCTGGGCTTTAACCGCCACATTGAGCAGTTGGCTTTTGGTGAGGAGCATCCTGCACTGCTGGCCGGTCGTTTGACCACGGCTCACACTCCGGGCGGAACCGGTGCCTTGCGGGTTGCCGCCGAATTTATTAAGCGCGCTAATCCGGCTGCGACCATCTGGGTGAGCTCACCAACCTGGGCCAACCATATTTCGTTGTTTCAGGCTGCCGGCCTGACGGTCAAAGAATACAGCTACTACGATTACGACACCAAAGGCTTGCAAGAAGAAGCCATGTTTACCGAGCTGGCGCAAGTACAGCCGGGTGACGTGGTGCTGGTGCATGCCTGTTGCCACAACCCAAGCGGTCTGGACCTGACCTTTGCGCAGTGGCAGCGTTTTACCGAACTGGCAAAAGAGCGGGGCTTTACCCCGATGGTGGATATGGCTTACCAGGGCTTTGGTGCTGGTTTGGATGAAGACACTGCCGGATTACGCCATTTGGCCGCGGAAGTGCCAGAGCTGATTTTATGCAGCTCCTGCTCGAAAAACTTTGGTTTGTACCGTGAGCGCATTGGTGCTTGCACCTTGTTAACAGAGCACAGCAAAGCCGCCGAAACCGCCCGCTCAGTGCTACTTAGTGTGGTGCGTAGCATTTACTCGATGCCACCGGCGCATGGCGCCATTATTGTCAGTCATATTCTCGATAGCAATGAGCTGACCGCACTCTGGCATCAAGAGCTGGCTGAGATGCGCAACCGCATCAATGATTACCGCCAACTGATGGTCGATAAGTTTAAAGCCGAAGGTATTGCCCAGGATTTCAGTTTTATCACTCGTCAGCATGGGATGTTCAGCTTTCTTGGGATCAACAAAGCGCAAATTGATCGCTTGCGGGATGAGTACAGCATCTACATGGTGGGTTCCAGCCGGGTTAGCATTTCCGGTCTGAACCACAGCAACATCGATTACTTTGCCAAGTCGGTTGCTGCTGTGCTGAAGTAAGTTCGTTCTGCCATTGCAAAAGCCGCAGTGACGCCTTGATAGGTCGTGCTGCGGCTTTTGTTTTTCTGGCAAATGATCATACACTTAGAACAGAGAACACCACAGGAAAGCTGTCAATGCCAGCAATTACTCAGTTAATGAGCCGTAATCCGGTTAGCGTGTCGCCTGATGACACCCTTGAAGTTGTGAAAGAGATTTTCGATCAGGTGAAATTTCATCACTTGCTGGTGGTTGAGAAGCAGCAGCTGCTTGGGGTGATTTCAGACCGTGACTTGTTCAAAGCCTTAAGCCCTAATTTAGGCACGGCTGCCGAGACCACCAAAGATTTGGCCACCTTGAAGAAGCGGGTGCATCAGGTGATGCATCGTCAACCGGTGACTTTGTCGGTTGGCGCTGAAGTGATGGATGCGGTGCGGCTGTTCAACCGGGAGCGGGTCTCCTGCATTCCGGTGGTGGATAGTTTTAACCGGCCACTGGGCATTGTCAGCTGGCGCGATATTATGCAGGCGCTGGAAAAGAAACAGCCACGTCCGGAGTAGAGCGTGGCTGCTTTGTCAGTGTTTTAGATTTTCTTGTATTTGATGCGGTGCGGCTCCAGCGCCTGAGCACCCAGGGTTTCTTTCATCCAGGCTTCGTAATCCGAGTAGTTGCCTTCAAAGAAATTGACCTGGCCTTCATCACGGTAATCCAATATATGGGTGGCAATACGGTCGAGGAACCAGCGATCGTGCGAGATCACCATGGCGCAGCCGGGGAAGTCCAACAAGGCGTTTTCCAAAGCGCGCAAGGTTTCTACGTCCAAATCGTTGGTCGGCTCATCCAGCAGCAGCATGTTGCCGCCAGCGCGCAGCAGCTTGGCCAAATG
>SKGJ01000063.1 GCA_007117525.1 Alkalimonas sp. | reverse complement strand
GCAGGGACAGGCCCACCTCCATCCCCACCATGGCCCAGCCGGGCACCGGCATCCACTCTTCCGCGAACACCATAATGCTGCGCAGTGCCACCGACAACAGCAAGGACACCATCAAAATAAAGCCAATGGCCAGGATGATGGTCATGGAGAGCAAACGGCTTTTGATGTACCCCCACAGGTTGTTGCGATTCGGGCGAGGCGCCACATCCCAGATTTGATTCAGTGACTGCTGCATCTGCGCAAACACCGTCGTAGCGCCAATAATGGTGGCCACAATACCAATCAACGCTGGCCAGATGCCGCTTTGGTCAATCTGCGAATTGGTCACCGCGGTTTGCACCACCCCCGCCGCTTCCGGACCCAGGGTTCCTTCCAACTGCTCAAACAGCTGCCCTTCAACCACACTCTGGCCCAAAAAGAATCCAACCACGGCCACCACCACCACCAGAATGGGGGCGATGGAAAAAACAGTGAAAAACGCCAGCGCTGCTGCATAGATAAAGGCTTGGCTGTCTAGCCAGTTGCGGGTTGCTGCGACAAAAATACCAAACCAATGCCGCATAGCAGCCGGAAGCATGGTGTAAAAGCTGGAAACCATCGTTGCAATACCTCCGTATCCAAACAGCTGGCTGTTGTCGTTCTCCGTGCCAGCAAAGCATTAACCTAAAGCACTTCTGCTACACAAACAAGCAGCAATGCCAGACAAGCTCCTGAATGACTGTGCTATCATCAGCGATTGATAGCAGAACCACAAGGGAGAGGATCATGCGTTTGTTGCATACCATGCTGCGGGTTGGCAACCTGGAGCGTTCCATCGAGTTTTACACCCAGGTGCTGGGCATGCAGCTGCTGCGCCAGTCCGAAAATACCGACTACAAATACACTCTGGCTTTTGTCGGCTATGGCCCGGAATCCGAGCAGGCGGTGCTGGAGCTGACTTACAACTGGGGCGTGGACAGCTACGACTTAGGCAACGCCTATGGCCATATCGCGCTGGAAGTGGACGATGTCTACCAGGCCTGTGACGCCATTCGCAGCCGGGGCGGTGTAATCAGTCGCGAGCCCGGGCCGGTCAAGGGCGGCAAAACCGAAATTGCCTTTGTCAAAGATCCGGATGGCTATGCTATTGAGCTTATCCAAAAGAAAAGTTAGGACGTGAACATACACTAATCCAGCCTGCCAGCCGGCACGTATAGTGTTCCATGGTTGAATGAATTGCTGTGGGATGACGATGTCGGAGCAACTTGCCCTGTTTCCACTAAATTGCTTGCTGCTGCCGGAAGGCAAAACCCGGCTGCGGGTGTTTGAGCCACGCTACGTGCGTCTGGTAAAAGAAGCCACAGCCGGAAAGCGCGCCTTTGCCATGGCCTTGTTGAACCCCCTGGTCAATCAGCAGCACCCGGATCGGATTTTCCCACTGGCCACCCGGGTTGAAGTGACCGATTTTGATGTGTTAAAAGATGGCTTGCTGGGCATTGAAGTGCGCGGCCTGAGCCGTGTCCGGCTGCGCAAACGCTGGCAGGAAGCGGATCAGCTGCATGTGGCCGAAACTGAGCCGGTTGATTTTTGGCAGCAGCAACCACTGGATGAGCCGCGCCAGCCACTGCAACAAAGCTTTCAGCAGTTGCTGGCACGTGAGCCTGAGCTGGCCCGTTTGTACCCTGCCACCCGGCTGGATGATGCCAGCTGGCTGGCGGCACGCTGGCTGGAGTTGCTACCACTACCGCCGCTGTTGAAAGAGCACCTGGCCGAGCAAAGTTCGCCCGAAGCCTGTCTGCATTATTTAGAGCGTTGCCTTAAAGCTGAATCGATTTAAGCGCAAAGCGTTCATCGTCAATCATCACCGCGACCAAGCGCCAATGATCACCGCTGCGCTGCAGCGTATAGGAGGTGTGGCAGTTTTGCAGCACCTTGCCATTGGCGTTGCAAAAATACCAATACAGGCTGACAAACACCATCGACTCGGACAAGCGCACCAGATGCTGCACCCGGTTTTTGACCTGAGCCACGCCCAGACTGCGATAGAGATCGAACTGATGACGGATGGTTTTTTCCAGGCTGGACAATTCAGCCATCATCAACTTGCTGTCGTCGGTTAAAAACAAACAGGGCAAGGAAAACAGTTCGGTGACCTTATCCACATCAAAGCTGGAGTAGGCATCGGCATACTCCTGAAAAAATTGTTCAACAGCCTGTCGCATCAGTTTATCCCTAAGTATTTATGCACCTGCACACTGAGGCGCCAGTTGTGCTGCTTGCACTGCTCTATCGCCAGCCGGGTTGCTTTGGCTTTTTGGCTGATGGGTTGCAGATAAACCAGCCTACCCGAAGCCGGTACCCGCTGCAACAACTGCTGCAACTCCTCAATATCGCGCTCACGCGCCACCGGATGTTTGATTTCATTGGCCCGCAGCAGCGCTGAATCCAGCACTTCGTAGCCGCCTTTCATATTGACCTTCGGCGACACCGTGACCCAGGTCTCGGTGGGCGCCAGAATCTCGAAGGTGCCGCTGGTTTCAATTTGCGTGCTGTAGCCCTGCTGATGCAGCAGGGTGCACAGTGGGTTCAAATCGAATAAACAGGGTTCACCACCGGTAATCACCACATGGCGGGCCCGGTAGCCCTGGCGCTGAAACTCGGCCAGCACTTCGGCTGCACTCAGATTGCACCAGCCTTCGGTATCGGTGGTTTTGGCCAGTACATCCAGTACCGGGATTTGCTGCGCCGGGTCCACCGTCCAGGTATGCTTGGTGTCACACCAGCTGCAACCAACCGGGCAACCTTGCAACCGAATAAAAATGGCCGGGCAGCCGGTGTAGCTGCCCTCGCCCTGGATGGTTTCAAAAAGTTCATTCACTTTGTACACAACAACGCCTTACGCTTTAGCCGCCAGCCGATTTATAGTATACCTAAGTAACTTCAAGATGCAGACTTCAGCGGGAGATAAAAGCACTTTAGGCAAGGCGGCTGTTTGAAGCTTTGGTGGTTCCAAAGCAAGAACAGCGAACGCGGCATAAAGTGCTTTTAGCCCCGCCCTGCGGGAGCCGCTGGGCGCTTCCACTGCGGTGTTACCCTGGCTAGCAAGGTGGTCGACATTGCGTCGCCAGTGTGCCTTGCATTG
>SKGJ01000248.1 GCA_007117525.1 Alkalimonas sp. | reverse complement strand
CGGTGACTTTATGACCCGGGATCCGGTCTATGTGATGGCGGATGCGCCGCGGGAAGTGGCTTCGCAACTGATCGCCAAATACGATTTAATTGCACTGCCGGTCACCAATGGCGGCGACAAGCTGGTGGGCATTGTGACCTACGACGATGCGATGGACGTAGCCGCCGAAGAAGCCACCACCGATTTTCGCAAAGTCGGTGCGGTCAGTGAAATTGTCGGCAACATCAAGGACGCTTCCATCAACTTGTTGTACCGCAAGCGGGTGTTCTGGCTGGTGCTGCTGGTATTTGGCAACATCTTCTCGGGTGCAGGTATCGCTTACTTTGAAGACACCATCGAAGCCTACATTGCGCTGGTGTTCTTCCTGCCCTTGTTGGTGGACAGTGGCGGTAATGCCGGCTCTCAGGCCGCAACCTTGATGGTTCGTGCTATGGCAACCGGCGAAGTGATGATCAAAGACTGGGCCAAAATGCTGGGCAAAGAGTTTATCGTTGCCGGCTTACTGGGTCTAACCATGGCACTGGCCGTTTCTACCCTCGGCTTCTGGCGTGGTGGCCCTGAGATTGCGCTGGTTGTTGCTTTGACCATGCAAATTGTGGTGGTGGTAGGTAGCGTGATTGGTATGTCGCTGCCGTTTTTGCTCAGCCGCTTCAAGCTGGACCCGGCAGCTGCCAGTGCCCCTTTGATCACCTCGATTGCTGATGCCTGTGGTGTGATCATTTACTTTGCCATGGCTACCTGGATTCTGGATATCCCGGTCGGCTGATTGTCATAAAAAAAGAGACACGCTCGTTGTACACTGCCGGGCCGGCCCCCAACCCCGGCCTGGCAGTGGTTCTCCGGGCTTCCGTTATCGGATGCTCCTTCACTCACTCAGCCGCGGATGGCTCAGCTACAAGGAGAACGCCATGCTTGCAATTCAAAACATCCAACTGATCCCACTGCTCGACAGCCTGATTAGTCTGATCGCAGCCTTTGTGCTGGGCTCACTGATTGGACTGGAGCGACAGTATCGTCAACGAACTGCTGGCCTGCGGACCAATGCGCTGGTTGCTGTTGGCGCTGCTATTTTTGTCGACATTGCTTTTAACCTCAATGGCGCACAAAGTGCGGCCCATGTAATTGCCTATGTGGTATCCGGCGTTGGCTTTTTGGGGGCTGGTGTCATTATGCGCGAACAAGGCAATATTCGTGGCATCAATACCGCTGCAACCCTTTGGGGCTCTGCCGCCATTGGTGCCTGTGCTGGTGCCAGCATGTTGCCGCAGGCGGTTTTGGGCACACTGTTTGTGCTAGCGGCCAATACCTTACTGCGTCCGATCGTCAACCAGATCAACCGGCAGCCAATCGATGTGGAATCGACCGAGGTCACCTACATTTTGCATGTGATTGCCGATAAGCAACAACAAAAGCATGCGATGGATGTGGTCGAGCTGGTGCTGGAGGCTGCTCAATTGCCCGCACGAGGCATGGAAGTCACGCCTTTTGGCAATGAGGATGTCGAAGTGGAAGCCATGCTGGCCGCCATTTCCATCGATGGTGAAGAGTTGGATCGCATCAGCAGAAAGCTGCTGAATAAACCCTTTATCACTCAGGCGTACTGGAGCACCAGCACGTCTGAATAAAAAATATCAGCTTTTTATCAGCTCAGTTATAAGCAGGCTGACTATAGTAAATGCAAGGGAAGCATGGAGCCTTTAGGATGAAACATCGAGTCAACTGCTGGCTATTTTGTTGGTTGCTGCTGGCCTGGCCGTTAGAGGCCGAGCGTCTTGTGCTGGCCAGCAGCAACTATCACCCACATTACGCCGAGGATCTGCCGCAACAAGGTGTGGTCACTGAAATTGTCCGGCAAGCTTTTGCTTTGCAAGGCATCGATGTCGAAGTGGTCTTTATGCCTTTTGGCCGGGCCTTGTACGAAACCCAACAAGGCAGCTTCACCGGCTTAATTGCCGCTTGGTACGATGAAGAACGGGTGGAGCACTTCTTGTATTCCCAGCCGATGTACGCCAATCAAATTGTGCTCTTTAAACGCCGCTCGATGCCGCTCAGCTTTCGCAACTACCAGCAGCTGGCGGAAAAGCGTTTACGGCTTGGGGTGGTCCAAGGGTATGCGCAACCAGAAGGCTTGCTGCAAGCCCGGCTGAATACCATTGCCGTTGCCAGTGATGAGCAGGTTTTTCGGATGCTGGCGCTGGGCAGAGTCGACCTGGTGCCGGCCGACAAACACAACGGGCTTTATCTGTTGCGTCACCAGCTACCAGAGTATGCCAGCCAACTTGAGTACATTGAACCCGCACTGGAGCAACGGCCGATGTATCTGGTACTTTCAAAGCAAGACCCGCGCTCAGAACAGCTGATGGAGCGTTTTAATCGCGGCCTGCTGGAGTTGCAGGCCAGCAATCAATACCGGGCCATCATCCGGAGCTTGTTACCGGCTACAGACGAACACTAAGGCCATCGGTCAGCGCTTTGCGGTAAGCCAACCAGGACGGGATGCAGCCCAACAACACTGCGAGCCCAAGCACCAGCCCCATCAATTGCAGGCTGCTTTCACGCACCGGGTTCAAACCAATAAACAAACCGTAACGACTGGCCAGCAGATCCTGCCCAAACCAAAGGCCGACCATCAGCACTGCCAGCGCCAGCAATACGGACACCAGCGTAATCAACATCACCTCCAGCTGCACCAGCCAAAATAGGGTGCGCGGATGTGCCCCGACCGCCCGCAAAATAGCAATTTCCCGTTGGCGCTCTTTCATCGAGGCCAACAAGGTTGTCGTCATGCCCACCAAGCCCGCCAACAGCACCAACAGAGTGATCACCAGCAAGAGTCGCTCCACCATGCTCAGCATTTGCCAAAGCTCGGCCAGAGCCACCCCCGGTAAAATGGCCGTTAACGGCTCACCACGGAACTCATTGATTTGCCGCTGCACCAAAAATGTGGCGGCGCGGGAGTTTAACCCCACCATAAAGGCAGTTATGGCGCCTGGCGTTAAATCCATCTCCAGCGCTTGCTCGGCACTGACGCGCCGGCCTGGCATCGGAGCGCCCTGCTGCCAGTCAATGTGAATGGCTTCAATGCCTTCCAGACTAACATGCACACTCTGATCAACCGGCG
>SKGJ01000168.1 GCA_007117525.1 Alkalimonas sp. | reverse complement strand
AGCCAGGCTGATGGGTGATAATTTCATTCAAAACCCCTATAAAATACGTCTGTTTATTCTGCTTCTAAAAGTTCCCAGCGCTCGTACGCATGCGCCAGCTTCGACTCAAGTTCGGCCAGTTGGTTCAACACCCCTTGGGTCTGATCCACCGGGCCGGAGAAAAAATCAGCTTCATTGACCTGCTGCTGCAGTTGCGAAAGCTCGGTTTCCAATGACTCAATCAGAGCTGGCAGCTGCTCCAGCTCACGCTTTTCTTTAAAGGATAACTTGCGGCTTTGGCTGGTACTGGCAGCCTTGCTGGCTGGTTGCGCTGCTTTCTCACTGCTTTTTTTACTTGGCTCAGAGGCGGCCTCAGCCCGTTGCTGCTGTTGCGTCTGCCAGCGTACCACATCATCGTAACCACCGGTAATGTCCACGATGGTACCATGACCGGCAAACAACAAACTACTGGTGACGGTGTTATTGACAAATTCCCGGTCGTGGCTGACCAAAATCACCGTGCCCTGATACTGCTGCAGAATATCCTCCAGCAGCTCCAGCGTTTCCACATCGAGATCGTTGGTTGGCTCATCGAGGATCAGTAAGTTGCTGGGTTTGGCAAACAAACGCGCCAGCAACAAGCGATTTTTCTCGCCACCCGACAGAGCCCGTACCGGGGTCCGACTGCGTGCCGGTGGGAATAAAAAGTCCTGTAGATAACTGAGGACATGGCGGCTTTGGCCATTTTGCACAATTTCCTGGCGGCCATCGGCCACGTTGTCCTGCACGGTGGCGTCCAGATCCAGCGCCTGACGGTGTTGGTCGAAATAGGCCACTTCCAAATTGGCACCACGCTTAATGCTGCCCTGCTCCGGTTCCAGCTCACCGAGCAGCAATTTGATTAAGGTGGACTTACCCACCCCATTGGGGCCGATCAACGCCAGCCGGTCGCCACGCATCACCAACAAATCCAGATGCTGCATCAAAGGCTCGCCACCAAAGCTGTGACTCAGCTTGCTGGCCTCAAACACCAACTTGCCAGAGCGTTCTGCCTGCTCAATGGCAAATTCAACTTTGCCTAAGGTTTCAACCCGGGCGGCCCGCTCTTTGCGCAAGGCTTTCAGTGCCCGCACCCGTCCTTCGTTGCGAGTGCGCCGTGCTTTGATGCCCTGGCGGATCCAGACCTCTTCTTCGGCCAGTTTTTTATCGAACAGCGCATTGTGTTGCTGCTCGTCTTCCAGCATTTTTTGCTTGCGCTCCAGGTATTGAGCGTAATTGCCCGGATGCGAGGTCAGCTGACCGCGGTCTAAATCGATAATGCGAGTGGCTAAGGCGCGGATAAAGGCCCGGTCATGCGAAATGAAAATAATGGCGCCTTTGAACTCTTTTAAAAAGCTCTCCAGCCACTGAATGGCAGCAATGTCCAAATGGTTGGTAGGCTCATCCAGCAGCAGAATATCCGGTTTGGCCACCAGAGCCCGGGCCAGCGCCGCTTTTCGCAGCCAGCCACCGGACAAGGACGCTAGGTTGGCATCGGGATCCATCGCAAACTGCTGGCACAAAGCGGTTACGCGTGCTTCCAGGCTCCAACCATCACGGCTATCCAGCTCGGCTTGTAGTTGCTCGAACAAACGCATTTGCTGCGGGCTATCGGCGTCCAGCGCTTCCGATAACTGATAAAACTGCTGCAGTTTGTCGGCCAGGTCGCCCGCGCCCTCGCGGATAAAGTCAGCAATGCGGGTGTCCATTTTGGCGGGAGGATCTTGCTCCAGCCGGCTAAGCACCACACCGGTTGGCAGCACCACCTGGCCGTCATCCAGACTTTGCTGACCGGTCAGAACTTTTAAAAAGGTCGATTTGCCGGCACCATTGCGCCCGACCAGACAGACGCGCTCGCCACTGAACAAGCTAAAATCCACTTTATCCAGCACCGGATGGGTACCAAAGGCCAGACAGGCCTGCTGAAAACGTAATACTTCCACCGTTAGTCTTCCTGTAACTGTAGTTGCAGCCAGGCCGTCAGTTGCGCCTGGTCAAAGGGCCAGCCGAGTGTGGCCTTGGTGTGGCGGCAGGCCAGCACCGGGATTAGCACCCGGTATTGCTCAAATAAATGCGCATGATCCACGATGTCCAGCACCTGATACTGGCCACTCAGGCCCGCTTGCTGCAACATCTGCTCGGCTTGCTCACACAGATGACAGCCCCAGGTACTGTAGAGTTCAAACCGCACCGTCATCGGCTCAGCTCAAAACAGACATGAATGTGCGGGTTGCGCTTAAAGTCTTCCGGCAAGGTTGCCGCTGAAATGTCTTTCACCTGCCAGCCATCGGCTTCAAGTGCCGGATAGTCGAGCTTAAAGCGCCGCTTGTTGTTGGAAAAAATCACCATTCCGCCCTCGTTCAAACGGTCTTTCAACTGGCTAAGCAGACGCAGATGGTCGCGCTGCACATCCCAGCTGTCCTGCATCCGTTTTGAATTGGAAAAGGTCGGCGGATCGACAAAAATTAAATCAAAACGCTGTTGGCAGCGGCCCAGCCATTGCAGGCAATCGGCCTGCTCAAAACGATACTGAGGACCATTCAGCCCATTGAGTAGAAAATTGCGCTTGGCCCAGTCCAGATAGGTATTGGACATGTCCACCGTGGTGACCGAGCTGGCACCGCCCAGAGCGGCATGCACCGAGGCAGTTCCGGTGTAAGCAAAAAGATTAAGCACCGCTTTGCCTTTGGCCTGCTGTTGAATGCGGCGGCGGGTCAGGCGGTGGTCCAGAAACAAGCCGGTATCGAGGTAATCGCGCAAATTCACCCAAAACCTGGCACCGTACTCCTGCACTTCCTTGTACTGGCCTTGCTGCTGCAAGCTTTGATACTGCTTGCTGCCCTTTTGCCGCTCCCGCACTTTCAGCACCATCTGATCCGGGCGAATCCCCAGTACCTGCGGCACCTGATTGACCACATCGAACAGACGCTTTTGTGCCACTGCTTCATCGACAGAGGCTGGCGGAGCGTATTCGTGCACCACCACTTCGCCGTCGTACCAATCAACCGCGACGTTGTATTCCGGAATATCGGCATCGTACAACCGATAGCAACGGATGTTTTCTCGCTCGGCCCATTTTTTCAGTTGCTTGCGGTTTTTCACCAGTCGGTT
>SKGJ01000205.1 GCA_007117525.1 Alkalimonas sp. | reverse complement strand
TCGACCAGTTCAGCGGCTGCTGTGCCAGTGCCTCGCTGACTTTACCGGGCAGGGCGGGAGCAATCAGGCTTACTGGCAGCCGACAAATGCTGTGAAAAGCCATGTTCGATGGCAATTGCTCTGGCCGGGCTGCCAGTGCAATGTCGACTTCTCCGGCGCGGACCTTTTCCACCGCTAGTGCAGCATCGCCGGTGGTGAGTGTGATATCGGCTTTCGGGCACAGCACACGGAACTTATCCAAAATGGCGGGCAGGTGACTGTAGCTTGCTGTCACGGTGCAAAATAGTTTGATTTCGCCTACCAATTCCGCGCTGCTCAGCGCAAGGTCCAATTGCAACTGATGCCATTCGTCCAGCCATAAGGTAGCAAATTGCTGCACCCGCCGGCCTTCCGGTGTCAGGCGGACAGAGCGCTTATCGCGGATAAATAGCTGGGTACGAAGCTCTTGCTCTAAGCGTTGGATCACCCGGGTCAGTGTTGGGGGGCTAACATACATTTGCTCGCTGGTTTTGGCGAAGCTTAAGCTGGATGCCAAATGCAAAAACAACTGGGTACTGCGAATATCCATACTTTTATTTCATTTTGTGAAATACTGAATTCAGAATAAATCACTTCATGCAATAAGTACAGTCGGCTATGATGCTTTCATCAACGCAGCAGCTTTGTCTGCCAGAGCCAGAGTGGCTGGCCAGCGTACCAGAATTTTAGAGACACAGTATGAGCAACTATTTTAACAGCCTGAACTTACGGCAGCAGCTGAAACAGCTGAAACAATGCCGCTTTATGGATCGCAGTGAATTCGCCGATGGCTGCAACGCGATTAAAGACTGGAACATTGTCATTGTTGGTTGTGGTGCCCAAGGTTTAAACCAGGGACTGAACATGCGCGACTCTGGGCTGAACATCAGCTACGCACTGCGTGAAGAGGCTATCCGTGAGCAGCGTGCTTCGTATCAGAAAGCAACCAGCAATGGTTTTAAAGTGGGCACTTACCAAGAGCTGATCCCCACCGCGGATTTGGTACTGAATCTGACCCCGGATAAGCAGCACAGTGCGGTGGTTGATGCCGTCATGCCGCTGATGAAAGAAGGCGCAACTCTGGCTTACTCGCACGGTTTCAACATCGTTGAGGAAGGCAAGCAAATCCGACCGGACATCACTGTTATTATGGTGGCACCAAAATGCCCGGGTACCGAAGTTCGGGAAGAATACAAGCGTGGTTTTGGTGTACCGACCTTAATTGCCGTGCATCCTGAAAATGATCCAAAAGGCCAGGGCTTGGCCATTGCCAAAGCCTATGCGGTGGCAACAGGTGGTGATCGGGCCGGTGTCTTGCACTCGTCCTTTATTGCCGAAGTAAAATCAGACCTGATGGGCGAGCAAACCATTTTGTGTGGCATGCTGCAAACCGGTTCTATTTTGGCGTTTGATCGGATGGTGGCCGATGGCATGGAGCCGGGCTACGCCGGTAAGTTGATTCAACATGGCTGGGAAGTCATCACCGAAGCACTGAAGCATGGTGGTATCACTCACATGATGGATCGGCTGTCTAACCCGGCCAAGGTCAAAGCTTACCGCCTGGCTGAGCAGTTAAAACAGCAGTTGCGTCCTTTGTTTGAACAGCACATGGACGACATCATCAGCGGTGAGTTCTCGCACACCATGATGGCCGACTGGGCCAACGATGATGTCAACTTGCTGCGCTGGCGCGAGGAAACCCGCCAAAGTGGCTTTGAGCAGGCGCCAGTATCGGATGAGCAGATTGCTGAACAAAGTTATTTCGATCGCGGTATTTTATTGGTTGCGATGGTCAAAGCCGGGGTTGAACTGGCCTTTGAAACCATGGTGGACGCAGGCATTATCGCCGAGTCAGCCTACTACGAGTCGCTGCATGAAACACCTTTGATTGCCAACACCATCGCTCGCAAACGTTTGTATGAGATGAACGTGGTGATTTCGGATACGGCTGAATACGGTAACTACTTATTCGCCAATGCAGCGATCCCGCTGCTGCGTGATACCGTCAACAGCCTGCCGGCAGAGCTGGTGGGTAAGGGCCTGGCTGCCTCTCAGGCAGGGGTGGACAATCTGGAGCTGATTGCCATCAATGACGCTATCCGCACTCACCCGGTGGAGCAAGTCGGCAAAACCCTAAGGGGTTACATGACGGCGATGAAGAAAATTGTCGCAGCGGAGCACTAAATAGCGTGGAGCATGAAACGTCATTCCTGCCGTTTCGTGGTGCCGCCAACGAATGATGTGGTCAACGGTGAGTTGCAAAGCGCCAGAAGCGCAGCAACTGCCGGACCAATAACGATGTTATACGTGGACCTTGGTTGTTTGCCCTGCTTTGCAGGGCTTTTTTTTATCATGGATTCGGTTAAGCTGCTTGTGAATAGCGAAATGGAGCAATGTCATGAAATCAATAGCCTTGGTGGCACACGATGGGAAGAAGCAGGATTTGTTGGAATGGGCGAAAGTCCATACTGATTTTTTCGCCGACAAAACGCTGTATGCAACTGGCACAACAGGTTCTTTACTGACGGAAGTACTGGGCAAAAGTGTCCATTGTTTTGCCAGTGGTCCACTGGGCGGTGATCAGCAAATTGGAGCGCTGATCGCAGAGCAACAAGTCGACTGGCTGGTTTTCTTCTGGGATCCGCTCAGTTCGCAACCGCATGATCCCGATGTGAAAGCCTTGATTCGGCTGGCTGTGGTCTGGAATATCCCGGTGGCCTGCAATAGAGCCACCGCTGATTTTATTGTGCACTCCAGCTTGCTGCAGCAGGACTACCAGCGCAGTGTGCCGGACTTTAGCCAGCACCAGAACCGCTTTAAAACAGCAACCTAGGGTTTGTCTTGCTGATCCTTAATGTGCTCTGGGCTGCGCAGCACATGGGTTTCTTCGTCGTAGCGGCCATGCAGTTCGTCTTTCACGGTTTTGTCCCACAAGGGGACGCCAATGAAGTAACCGGCGCGCCCAATGGCGTGCGCGGCGATGGGGGAGGTTAGGGTGGTGAACGCCATCACCGCCAGCGCGCGTAAGGCCACACCACTGTCCAAAAAGAACAGCATCACGCCACACATAATCAGACCGGCGCCAAGCACACCGGACTTGGTTGTTGCGTGCATCCG
>SKGJ01000269.1 GCA_007117525.1 Alkalimonas sp. | reverse complement strand
TTTTGCTCTTCGGAGACCCTTAAGCAGTAAGGCACTTTGACGATGTAGACCCGGTCAAGAAAGGCTTCGTTGTTTTTGTTGTTTTTAAAGGTTTGCCATTCCGATTCGTTGCTGTGCGCTAGTATCATGCCGTCAAAGGGCAGAGCGGCCAGCCCTTCGGTGCCGTTGTAGTTGCCCTCCTGGGTTGCGGTCAGCAATGGGTGCAGCACCTTGATGGGTGCTTTAAACATCTCAACAAACTCCATCAGGCCCTGATTGGCACGGCACAGAGCGCCGGAATAGCTGTAGGCATCTGGATCATGCTGGGCAAAGTGCTCCAGTTTGCGGATATCGACTTTACCGACCAGGGCAGAGATGTCCTGATTGTTTTCATCGCCAGGCTCGGTTTTGGCAATGGCAATTTGATTCAAAATCGACGGATGCCGCTTTACTACCCGGAACTGGCTGATATCGCCATTGAACTCGTGCAGGCGCTTGCTGGCCCAGGGCGACATGATGGTGGAAAGGTAGCGGCGCGGGATGCCAAACTCGTCGGCCAGCAGTTGGCCATCCTCATCGGCATCGAACAGGCAAAGCGGATGATCGTACACCGGCGAGCCTTTTAAATAATAAATGGGCACTTGCTGCATCAGGTACTTGAGCTTTTCGGCCAAAGAGGATTTACCACCACCGACCGGGCCCAGCAAATACAAGATTTGCTTCTTTTCTTCCAGCCCCTGAGCCGAGTGTTTCAGGTAAGATACGATTTGCTCAATGGCCTCTTCCATACCATAAAAATCGGCAAAAGCCGGATAGCGATGGATCACCCGGTTGGAAAACAAACGACTTAATTGGGGATCTTGCGAGGTATCCACTTGCTCGGGCTCACCAATGGCAAGCAACAAGCGCTCAGCCGCACTGGCAAAACAGCTGCGGTCGGTTTTGCACAATTGCAAAAACTCCTGAATGCTGTATTCCTCTTCCTTGGTGGCTTCGTATCTGGACTTAAAGTGCTCAACAATGCTCATACGCACCTCCGATCAGCGAACGAAAAATGGAAAGCCGTTATCTTAAGGTTAGACACTAAAAAGTGGATTCGCTCAGAATTCATCGAAAAAAGATGCATTTAATCGAGTGCAAAAATGACTGCGGGGTGTGCTTTTGTGTACGCTGCTGGCGAACCGGGAACAAAAAAGCCCGGTCAGCTGACCGGGCTTGGGGGTAACTGCGCTGCGTTAGCCGGCAAAGTTTTTGCTGGCAAAGTCCCAGTTCACCAGTGCCCAGAAGGCATCCAGGTAAGTTGGGCGGGCATTGCGGTAATCGATGTAGTAGGCGTGCTCCCACAAGTCGACAGTCAGTACTGGCGTCAGGCCATCGTGGGCCAGTGGGGTGTCGGCGTTGCTGGTGTTGACAATATCCAGGCTGCCATCGGCCTTTTTCACCAGCCAGGTCCAGCTGGAGCCAAAGTTGTTAACCGCTTTGTCGTTAAAGGCGGCTTTAAAGTCGGCAAAAGAGCCCCACTTGGCGTTGATGGCATCGGCCAGCGCACCGGCTGGTTCACCGCCACCGTTCGGGCTTAGGCAGTGCCAGTAGAAGGTGTGGTTCCAGACTTGTGCTGCATTGTTGAAGATACCACCCTCAGATGTACGAACAATGTCTTCCAGCGATTTTCCGGCATAGTCCGTGCCTTCAATCAGACCATTCAGTTTGACGACGTAGGTATTGTGGTGTTTGCCATAGTGATACTCCAGCGTCTCAGCAGAGATATGTGGAGCCAGCGCATCTTTCGCGTACGGCAGGGCAGGTAGTTCAAAAGCCATTTTTATTCTCCATTCACGTTGTTAAGTGTGTCTGCACCGGGTAGACTACAATACCCGAGTAAAATACTCAAGTTTTAACCCCTTGATCTCAACGGCTAGCGGCTAAGGCCAGCCAAGAGGCTATCAAGCGTTCAGCCATTCGCTGTTGGCGATTGCAGCCACGCTTATTGCTGCTTTCTAAATTGGGTCTGCTGGTGGAAAAACAAGGGGGACCAGAGGAATTCGCACCGGGAACAAGGTACAATAGGTGCAACGCTATAATCAGATGAGGACATGTTATGGAAACGCTGGATAGAATCAAACAGCAAATCGCTGAGAACCCCATTCTGTTGTATATGAAAGGCTCACCCAAGCTGCCTAGCTGTGGCTTTTCTGCCCAGGCGGCCCAGGCCCTGATTAGCTGTGGTGAACAGTTTGCCTTTGTCGATATTTTGCAGAACCCGGATATACGCGCGGAGCTGCCAGCTTATGCCAACTGGCCGACCTTTCCACAGCTGTGGGTTGAGGGCGAGCTGATTGGTGGTTGCGACATCATTCTGGAAATGTTTCAGCGCGGTGAGCTGCAGCCGTTAATCAAAGAAACGGCGGCCAAGTTTGCGCAAAACGAACCGGCTTCAGAGTAAAAAGTGTGAAAAAAATCGTCCAGAGCAAGCTCTGGACGATGATTAAACTGGGGTGAAATCAGACGCTAGTGCGTAAAGGCAGGGCCGAAGCCGGAACTCCATAAAATGGCGGTACCAGCCAGCACACAGACCAGCAACACCAGACCACAAGTCACCACCGAACTGGCATAAATGAAACCGCGTTCTTCAGGTATGTGCATCAGTATCGGCACCCCGATGTACAGCAGGTACACGGAATACGCCAAACCAATCAGACCAACCACCATCACAAACCACAGCTCTGGGTAGAAGGCTGCGAAGCCGACCATAAAGAGTGGTGTTGAGGTGTAAGCGGCGAGCTCCAGCGTTTGGGTGTATGTCGGCTCAGACCCAAAGGTATGGGCCATCCAATGTGCCAGGAAGGCCAGAGCAAAGACACCTGCAATCAATGCAAAGTACATCGCAACCGACAGCATCAAAGCACTGTCCGGGGTAAGCTTCATAGTATCACCCACACCGATACTCCAACCGATATGGACGGAAGAGTAATAGGCACAGATGGAGGGGATCAGCGCAATAATCAATATGTGCGCCAGGCTGTAACGAAAACTTTCATGGCGCTGGTCGATGGTATGCCACTCTTCTTTCGGGTGGGCATAGAGTCCCCATAGGTGGTTCAATATCATAATTATTATCCTTTACACTGCCTACGTCTTGAGCAATTGGCTCATTGGT
>SKGJ01000177.1 GCA_007117525.1 Alkalimonas sp. | reverse complement strand
TGGCACGAGCTGATTAGCCGTCAGCTGAGCTGCATCGAAGGCAAAGCCTGCGATGAATACATGGCTGGCCTGGAAAAGCTGCAATTGCCGACCGATCGTATTCCGCAACTGGAAGAAGTGAGCCAGGTGCTGCGGGCGACCACCGGCTGGGAGTGTGCCGAAGTGCCGGCTTTGATCAGTTTTGATCGCTTCTTTGAGCTGTTGGCCAACAAGCGCTTTCCGGTAGCGACCTTTATACGTTCGCGCGAAGAGTTCGATTATCTGCAAGAGCCGGATATTTTTCATGAAATTTTTGGCCATTGCGCCATGCTAACCAATCCGGATTTTGCCGAGTTCACCCACATTTACGGCAAACTTGGCTTGGCTGCCAGCAAAGAAGATCGAGTGTATCTGGCCAGACTGTACTGGTTTACCATTGAGTTTGGTTTGCTGCAAACGCCGGACGGACTGCGGATATACGGCGGTGGTATTTTATCGTCTCCGGGTGAAACCATTTATGCACTGGAGTCGGATACGCCTGAGCGCAAGCCGCTTGATGTGGTAGATGTGCTAAGAACGCCGTATCGCATTGACATCATGCAGCCCATTTATTTTACCATCAACCACATCCACGATTTGTTCGATATTGCACAGCTGGATTTGATGACACTGGTGCAACAAGCCAAAGCGCTTGGTTTGCATGCTCCCAAGTTTCCGCCTAAACAAAAACAAGCAAGTTAGAGAGGACTGCATGTCAGAATTAACCACCTTAAAATGTGAGGCATGTCGTGCCGATGCGCCTAAAGTTTCCGACGATGAGTTGCCGGTATTAATGCGGCAAATCCCGGACTGGACTCCGGTAGTAAGGGACGGCATCCTGCAACTGGAGCGCAGCTACAAATTTAAAAACTTCAAATCAGCCTGGGCGTTTCACAACAAAGTGGCTGAATTGGCGGAAGCTGAAGGCCATCATCCGGCCTTGTTGTTGGAGTGGGGCAAGCTGACCGTCACCTGGTGGTCACACTCCATTAAAGGCTTACATAAAAACGACTTCATTTGTGCCGCCAAAACGGACGCCTTATTGGCTGAGTAATGCAAGCAAACCGCAGGCTAAATGTCTGCGGTTTTTTCGTACTTAGAGGTCTCTTCAGCCCTACTAACAATTTTCTGCTTGCAGCTTAACGTCTTATCTTCGAAAATCACTTTTGTATGTATGCTGAACCCTGCTATTTCAATTAATGTCGGGAAAAGTGATCTTTTAACTTTGGAATTGTGATTGTTTTAATGGACTTAACAACATGACTAGAACCCCTTTTCGCACCTTCCGCCGCTGTGCCCTGGCCAGCCTGATTGCTACCAGCTTGATGCTTCCTCAGGCACTGGCCGACAGCAATGACGATGATAAAGCGGAGAAAGGCTACACTGAGCTGGTCGCTGAGCTGAAGGCGCAACAAGGCCTGTTTAATTTTTACCGGGACATGAAAACAGGTGCCACCCACTTATCGTTGGACGAATCTCAGCTCAACACACCTTTTATTTACCATGCCCAGACCATGGATGGCGTGGTAGAGGCCGGGCATTTTCGTGGCAATTTTCGCCAGACACGCCTGATAGAGTTTCGGCGGCATTTTAACAAAATTGAAGTGGTGAGTTGGAATCCGCGTTTTGTGTTTGATTCCAGCAGTCCACTGAGTCGTGCTGCCCAGGCCAATCGAAGCGAAGCTCTGCTGGCTGTGCTGGATATTGAAGCTGATGACAATGGCCGAATTTTGGTCAAAGCCGACCCTTTATTTAAAAGTCAGGCTCTGCACCGGATCACGCCTTGGGCGAATCCGAATCAAACCGGGCCACGTTTTTCGCTGGGGAACTTGAATAGCGACCGTTCGCGGATAGCACGCGAGCGCCTTTATGAGCGCAATATGGACGTGGTGGTGGATTATGTGTTCACGAACGATGAACCTGTGGTGATGGGCTCTCCAGCCATTACCGATCCGCGTACCATCACCATCAGTCTGCAGCACTCCTTCATTGCCATGCCGGACAATGGCTACCAGCCTCGGCGAGATGATCCCAGAGTGGGCTACTTCACACAGCAATTTGATCAAATGACCAACCCGGAGTGGACGCCGTGGGGCGATGTGATTAATCGCTGGAACCTGGTGAAAAAAGATCCAAGTGCAGCCTTGTCCGAGCCGGTTGAACCCATTGTCTGGTGGATTGAAAATACCACGCCTCATGAGTGGCGCGATACCATCCGGCAAGGAGTTGAAGACTGGAATATTGCTTTTGAAGCAGCTGGTTTTAAGAATGCCATCGTGGTGAAAGAGCAGCCGGATGATGCGGACTGGGATGCAGGTGACGTCAATTACAATGTGCTGCGCTGGACCTCATCACCACGCCCACCTTTCGGTGGCTATGGCCCTTCTTTGGCAAACCCGAAAACAGGCGAAATCATCAGCTCCAACATCATGCTGGAGTTTGTCTTTTTATCCAATCGTTGGACTTTAGGTGAGTTGTTCTCTGGCAGTGCAGCGCTGAAAGAGGCTGGCCAGGGCGAAAAGCTGCAGATGCATTGCAGCTTGGGACACAAAGTGCAAATGGGCCACCTGATGGCACGTCTGGCTTCCGATGAGCGGATGTACGACAACATCGCTGAGGATCCTATTTTGTCGCAAGCCTTGCGCCATTTGATCATGCATGAGGTTGGCCATACCTTGGGCTTGAATCACAACATGCGGTCGCATGGGTTGTGGGACAATCAGCAGGTGCATGATGCAGCCCTGACCCAAGGGGTGTTGTCCGGCTCTGTCATGGATTACAACCCGGTGAACATTGCACCTGTCGACGTTACGCAAGGTGATTTTTACAGTTACAAGCCAGGCCCTTACGATATTTGGGCCATCGAGTATGGCTACTCACCGGCCCTGGCTGATGCTGAAGCGGAAGAAACCCGCTTGAGTGCCATCTTAAGTCGCTCGCACCAGCCAGAGCTGGCTTTTGGCAATGATGCCGACGATATGCGGGCAGCGGGACGGCACATAGACCCAAGGGTGATGATTGGTGCCATGACTTCAGAGCCGATTGCTTATGCCAAAGATCGCTGGCAGCGGGTCAATTACGAGTTTACCCAGTTGCTGGAAAAAGGACGCATGGCAGATCAAT